>JANPAU010000132.1:0-15100 GCA_031430055.1 Akkermansiaceae bacterium
TGAACTTCCCACTGCTTTCTCCTTCCCACCGGTTGAATTTGACCAACGCGCTCTTCTCTTCGGCGAGTTGCAATCCAAACTTGGCCAGTCTTTCAGGCAGTGCCTTCAGATAAGCCTCGGCATCGTCCTTTCTCTCGAAACCGGCGCTTGACGGGTTGGGCACGGTAGTTCCCTCCCTTTAAAAGCGATTCTAATGCCAGCAGGTTTTCTTCAAGGTTTTCCGCATACTCGCTGTGAGTCACACCGTCGATTCCCGGTGCGGCCTTGCGTTTGAGTCTGCAGAACGCCTCGCCGAGCAGCTGCCGGTCGAGTAGGCGGACGAGGTGCAGCTCGTCTCCAGCGGGTGGTCTATCAATTCCATCACCGTCGGATGCTGTGGATCACTCGTCGCACTGAGATAGCCCGCCGGCTTGTGGAGCATCAGATAGACGGCCTCCTTTTCCTGGAGGATCTTTCCGTCAAGTTCCACTCGGCTGATTCGGCACAGGCCGTTAATTTCCACTAAGCTATCAACCCGCACCCAGCCATCGGCTAACAATCGGGAAACCTCCTTGCACGGATGGACCCCGCGGCGGGTGAGGAATCGGTCGAGGCACATGGGCCGAGGTTAGATTGCCTGACGGTCCCGTCAACCCCATGCGAGAAGCCCATCATTCAGCGTCGAGCCGGATGATACTCGCGATTTCGTTTGCGGCGAATTCCCGACTTCCCAAACAAAAGCGAAGTTTCCCTGCGGCCTTTTTTCCATCTTTCGTGACTAAGTAAATCATCCCCTCCAAGGGATTGAATTCACCGGCGAATTGCACTCGGACACGACGCCCGATGATCACGCTATAGCGGATCTCAAAGGCACGTTTCTTCTCGTCGAGCTCCTGCTGCCATTGTGAAATTGACTTTTATCCAGTGACCTAAGCGAGCCAAATCTGCTTTACCATGTAAGACGCTGACTCGGAAAAATCAAAATTTCACGCGACACTCAGCCATTAATCTGGGAGGTGTATATCAACTTGATAAAAGCATGATCCCCTATCGCAGCCTACGTTCTCTACTGATCCCGATTTCCTGCATGGTGGCGACAGCAGCCGTTGCCCAGGAATTGCCGGAAAAAGCGCTCAAATACCATGAGGTATTACTCAAGCGGCCTCATAATGCCGCGCTCTTTGACCGGTTTTTCGGTGCCTGGATCGACGAGCAATCAGTGGAAACGCTGGAGGCATTCCTGAATGCCCGTGCGCTGGCAAACGGTGGTCAAGAATGGACCGTGCTGGCGACTTATCACCTGCGTCGCGGCAAGGAGGATGACGCGCTCAATGCTTTGGCGAAAGGAATCGCAGCCGTCCCGGACGATACGGCGCTGCCGATGGAGCGAGCGAAGTTACGTCTCAGGCGCTTGGAGTTCGAGGGCGCACGCCAGGATTTGGCCAAGGTCGCAGCCGGGAAAGACGAAGTCTTGGCACTCGAAGCGGCCAAACTGATCGGTAAGTCTTGGCTTCGCGAAGGGCGGACCGAGCAAGCCGTCAAAGCTTGGGACGCAGTCCTCGCAGCACATCCTCAGGATGAAGACTTACTCGAGGATCTCGTGGAAACAGCCGCTGCCGAGTCTGAAACAGCACAGGCACTCATCTATGCCGACAAGTTGATCGCCACCAGTCGAGATCCCTATCAAAAGACTCTACGGATGCTCCGGCGTGGTGATTTATACGCTCAGACCGGCCGCCACGATGAAGCAGTGGAGGCCTATTCCGCGATTTTCAATCAAGTCGGCGAAGGCTCTTGGCTCGAGCGCGAGGTGCTGGCGCAAATCGAAAAAGTCTTCCGCAAGCAGGACCGGGTTGATGATCTCACCACCCAACTCAAAAAGCTGGCGGAAGCCTATCCACAACGGCTCCTGATTCACCGCCAACTGGCGAAATTGGAAGCCACGCAGGGCGAGGTCGATGCCGCAATCGGGCGGTTCCGCGAGGTGCTGAAACGCACTCCGGGTGACAAGGAGCTGCGAGAGGAATTCGTACGCTTACTCAGCGATGGCGAAAAATTCGATGATGCGGCGACGGAGTTAGAAAAGCTCATCGAGCTATCCCCAGCGGATTCCGGTCTCTATCTGCAAGTGGCGGCGATTCGCTTCCGCCAAGGCAAGCCTGAACTCGTATTACCAGCCCTCCAGAAGGCTCACGAACTGCTCGGCAAGGACGAGAGCAACGGCATCCGCATCGCCGGGCTGATGTTACAATACCAACTCAAGGAAGCCGGCGAGGCATTACTCAAAGATCTTGGAGGCGCAGCCAATGCAGGACCGATGGCACTGGAAACTCTCGCGGCACAATACGGAAGAACCGAGCGCAAGGAAGAAGCCATCGAGCTCTTGAAAAAGGCCGCTGCCTGCGACGACGTGGACGTTCTTTTGCGCAATGCGGGAGCCATTTCCGCGCTGGGTGAAAGCGGCATCGCCTTCGAGATTCTCAAGGCCCGTGGCGAAGCGTTTTCCGCCGATCCCCGCTTCCTCGCAGCACTTGCACAGTCTGCCCTCGCGGCCGCGAAACCGGCAGATGCCGTGCCCTTCGCCCTCAAGCTGGTGAGACTCTCCAAGCAAAGCACCGAACTCGCGGAAAGCATCAACCTCGCCTCTCGCGTCATCGCTGGCGCTGAGAAAGTAGAAGAAGTCCGCACCGCACTCACCGCCCAAGCCGAACGCAGCGCTTCGGAAACGTGCCTGCTCGCCTCTTTGATCGAAGGCAGCGGAGACTTCCTCGAGGTCGGCAAACTGCTCGATAAGAACACCGACTCGCTGGTGCTTCACTTTCATGCCGCGCTGCTCGACCGGCGTGGGGACTTCGACACCGCCATCGCCACCTTGTCGCGCCTAGCAGATACCGAGGAGGGCAAGAAAGCAGTTTATTTCAAAGACCTATCCGAACTCCAGCAGCGTGCCGGAAAAATCCCCGAGGCACTTGCCACGGTTGAGCGTTGGAAACTCAGCGCTCCCGGAGACAAGACGGCGTGGATCACTGGCAGCCGCTTGCTCCGCGAGAGCGGCAAGCCGGAAGAGGCCGTGAAAATGACTCGCCAAGCAGTCGCTCGCTTCGAGGGCGACAGCGATCTCGCTGCCAGTCTTGCAATGTTCCATGAAGAGGCTGGCCAATGGCAGGACGCGGAGTCGATTTACTGGAAACTCTACGATGAGGGACAAAGCCCTGCCGATCAGGCACGATGGGCGGTCCAGCTTGCGCAGCTCGCCCAGAAGACCGCGAAAACCGATGAGTTAGAGGAAAAACTCCGAGAGCGCGCACGCAGCAATCGTAAATCCATCGGCCCGATTCTCGCACTCGCGGAATTGGCCCGGATCACCAACGACGAAAACAAGCGACGCGATCTGCTGCTGGAAGCCGTGCGCCTGCAGCCGAAGGATCTCGATTTACGCTTACAAATCGCAAGTCTCGAAGATCTATCCGGTAATCCGGAGCGAGTGGTTGCGCTGCTGGAGGAAGCACTACCCTTCGACGCGAACAGTCGGATCCGCAGTGCTCTTGCTCAGGCCTACATTCGCCAAGGACAAGCCGTGAAAGGTATGCGTGAACTCAGATTGGTCGCGGGCAAGACTGGCTTTGATCCCCGTTCGGCAGAAAACGCCGCCGCATCTCTCGCGGGCGCGAAACTTTATGAGGAAGCCATCATGTTCTTACGTGCCGAACTTCCAGACGGCGGTGATTGGCGCTCACGCTATCTGCTAGCAGTGATGCTGGAAGAGGATGGTCGCGAGGCCGAGGCTCTGCCGATTTTCATGAGTCTGCTTCAGGCGCAGGGCGAAATCCCGAAGCTGAAGCCCCCGCAAACTGCTGGAAATCAGAATTATTTCGATCAACTCTCGAAGGATGTCCTCCCGATGCTCCGGCTGGTCACCGCCAATCAGACGGCGTATCCTCAGAAAGCCAATCAAGGCGGGATGGGTTTCTCGATGGGCCAGGGTCCTACCAAAGTCGGCCCGTTTTTCCTCCCGAATACATTGGAAGAACTAAAGCAGTACGCACTCATCCATCTCTGCGTTTTATCAAAGAAGAAGACTCTGGGAGACGGCGATTCGATTCTCTCCCAGCTCAAGGCGGCCGGCATCGAGAATGCTCCGTTCATCGCCGATCTTGCAAGTCAAGCGGGTGGCATGGGAAACATGAGCAAACTGCTTGAAGCCCATGCCGAGCAGCCGGGCTTGATGGAGTTCGTGTTAACGTTCAATGGCTACAATGGAGAAGGAATGGACGAGAAGCTCATCCGCCAGATCCTCGAAAAAACCGAAAAACTCAGTCCAATCGCCAAGTTCTCTGGATGGACAATCGTCGCGCTTAAAGCTCCCCCGGAAGACCCAGCGTGGGCTTCCATGTTTGCCGCAGCGCGTGCCTGCATCGATAGCAAGGATTCCTCAGGCAACCAGAACGTCACCTTCCGCCTGATGTTTCTGCTTCAGGGACAACAAGGAACCTGCCCGGAAATCCACAAGCCCATAGCACGAGAACTGATGCTCGCCGCCTACAAGGTCGCGACCAAAAAAGACCCCAACAATTTCCGCAATTACTATAGCTTAATGGTCGTCAGTCTCGCGGGAAATGCCGATGCCTGGATCGAGGAAATCAACACCTTGATCCGCGAAGCTCGGAAAGCTCCAGCCCAAAGCGGATACGGCATGGGATATCGCACCCGCTTCGGTCAGATCCTCAAGCAAGTGTCGAGATCCTCCGGTTCTGGAGGCTACAATCCGTGGAGTTCCATGGGCAATTTATTCGAGCCACCGACGCTGAAAAACCTGCCCACCCGCTCGATTCCCATGCAGGTAAGCTCGCAGTTTGCACCGCAGGAAGGCTACCAGATGCTCACCGCGAAACCCTTGCTCACTCCTGCGGAAATGGTCAAGCGGTCCGCACAGATCGAGTCACCCTACTTTCGTGCCTGGTTGGCGGTGCTGGCAGATGACAAAGCCGCGATTTCCAAAGCCATGGCCGTCGTTCCATCGCAAGAAGAAGTCTGCGATTTCGAAATGCTGCGGGCCGTGCTCGCCGTGCAAGACAAGAAACAATCAGAAGCCTTCTCCGCATTGCTCAAAGCCCGCGCTGCCGCTGGTTCTGACCGGGAAATTTCCGGGGCAATCAACCTCTCGCTGATCGGATTGGCAAGCGTGATGACCGCCGAGGAACGCGCAGCATCAGCCGATGAAATTCAATCCACATTTTTGCAATCCCGCCAAGTCTTCGGGCCGCTCGGCGCACAGGTGCTCGCAGGGCAAGCACGCAAACTCGGCCTGGAGGAACTCGCAAAACGGATCGAGCCAGCTACCCCACCACTCGTTAGAGGTGGCCAATCCGCCGTTAAGGCAGCAGCGATCGCCGGTGCTTCATCTCAATCCTCGGGCAACTCTTCGGATAAGATTCAGAAGCTCGTGGCAGAGAAAAAATTCGAAGCCGCCGCCCGCGAGGGTTTGCAAACGATTCGCAATACGGGGACTCAGAATGGCGCGAACTACGATCAGTATCAGATCCGTAATCTTCTTGAGAAACTCGGCAAAGAAGGGCAAGCCGAACTCGTCAAATTGGTAGACCCGGGCGAGAGCAAAAGCTTGGTAAAACGTCTGGAATACGCCGATATCTGTCGGGCAGCCGGCATGGCCGCCAAGGCACTGCCGATTCTCGAAGCACTCGCCAAGGAACGGCCTGACGACGCGTCAATCGCCGCCAGATTGGCATTCGCGATCCCGGTCGAGCAGATCGACCGGCAACTCGCGTTGATGACCAAGTCCTGCAAGGACGAAGGTTTCGCCAACGAAGCATCGTCCTACGCCAGCAGCATTTTCGAAGGTGACAATGCCAAGCTGGCCTTGGATTTCACCGAAACGATCACTCGTTGGCTCGAATCCACTGACCCCGAATCGTTAGCTGCGGTGAATCTTACTTGGATCCCCTATCACACCAAAAATCTCTTCGATGGCAGTCACAATCTTGGTCTCCCATCCTTGCTTCCCGATGGCAATGACTCGCCTGACGAAAAGGGCAAGACGGAGAGACACAAGGCGCTGTGCGCACGACTGGCTCGCGCCATGATGCGGCACGAGTCCTGCGCTGAAGAAGGGTTCCGGCTACTGGCCGCACCCATAGCGTGGAAGTTAGATCCTGCGGAAAGGGACGACCTGGCCCGCAAGGCACTCCTCGTATCGGCCAAGCCATCCACGGGTCAGGGCTCTTGGAGATCCTCTCAGCGGCAACAATTTTTCACGCTGGTCCAAGGCAATGGGAGCAGTTCGAGTGGCGAAGAATTAGCGACTTATTCCTCCGCTTCCTGGCTGGCGAAGCGGCTGAGTGAAGCGAAAAAACCCTCCGAAGTGCTCACTCCCGCATTCATCGCAGAAATCAAGACGGTCAATCCGAAGGTCGCTGATCTCTTCACCATCCTGAGCCGGGAAATCAAAAATGAAGACCTCACGCCTCTGTGGGAATCGGAGACGATGAAGTCCGGATCTGACCGCTTTGGCTTGATGCTTCGCACTTTGCTCCTTGAGCGCCTAGCAACCGCGCCGGGAGCCACCAAGTTCCTCTTGGATAAAATCACGGCAATCAAGCCCGGCGAGGCGGTGAACATCAACGGCAACATGGAAAACAATGCGCAGTCCTTGTTCCTCGCCGCGATTACCGCCAGCGCCATGGGGAAACCCGGCGAGCTCGACACCGTCGCCCGTGCCATTTCAAAGGCGGTCTTCGGCGAGAAAATCGAATTCTCCGAAACGACCGGGCAGATCGACTATCGGAGGGTCAATTTCATGAGCAATCTCACCCAGCAACTGGGGACGAACGTCGTCTTGCTGGTCCGCTATCAAGCCGCATTTTTCCAGATCGGCGTGCCGGTTTCTGAAGGAGAATACGGCGCAACCCGGCCGTTCCATAACAAGAAATTCGCCAAAGCGGAAGATGCCGAGGCGTTTCTCGAATCTCTCGGCTGGCTTGCGGATATCGAGAAGTGGGAACCCTTTGCCTGTATCACGTACGATACCCAATCGTCCTCGGGCAACGGCATGAGAATCACGACAGCACCCGCCTTCATGTTAGAACGGGTTTTCCAGTATTTTGGCAATGGAGCGATGAAAAAAGCCGATTTGGTCACTCGCTTGAAAGAACGCAAGACCGGCCGTTTCGGTTCGTTGACCTGTGCCGCCGCCCTCTCATCCGGCAAGGAACGCTCTAGCCTGGCAGGTCAGGCATTCACCGAATCAAGCGCGGCTCTCGCCAAGCTTTCACCAGAAAAAATCGAGTCGCTCGGGATGATATTGCCATGGTTGCCAGATGACGTCCGCGCCAAGCTGCCAGCCTCGTTTCGCACCAAAATGGATCTTGCTGAAGCCAAGAAACGCGCGGAAAGCATCGCCAGTGCGGACGAATACATCACGTCACTCAAAGCCCAAGGCCGCAATCCGAGCTATGGCAATCGCGAACTGTCAGAAATTGTTACTAACCTGATTCGTTATGACATGGACAAGGCGGTCGAGGTTTTCGTCGCCGGTGAGCAAGCCTATACCGATTCGCTTGCACGCGGCGGGCAATACATGAATTCTTCCTCCGACGACTGGCAATTTTCAATCCGCGATGGCTCCTTCCATGAGACCGTCCAAGCAGATAGTAGCAATGATCCGTTTGCTTCTAACCCAAAACAACGGTTCCGTTTCTTTGAAAAAATCCTCGCCACTCCGACCGGTAAACGACTGTCGTGGATCACAACCTACCGTGCGGAGAATCTATTCGCGAGTGCTGTCACGCCCTTGCTGAAAAAGGCACAACGAAGCGCAGAGAATGGCGATGTGGTGGAAGTCATCGAACTCTTCCAGTCGCTCGAACCCGACTTGAGGGCAACCGCACTTCCTTGCTTCATTCTGGCGAAGCTCAGCACCAAAACGATTGACGATCCCAAACAGCGCGAAGCTGTTGTTTCCAAGGTATCCAAGTTAGTCGCAAGTGATCCTCAAGCCGCCCGACTCGCCACCGTGCGCCTGGCCCAGTGGTCATGGAAAGCCTGCACACCCGAAGAAAAAGCCGAGGCCAAGACTGCGATCACTTCGTTGTTCTCGGATGAATCCATCCCGGACGTGGCCCGCGTGATGATCGCCGCAGAGCTTCTGGGCAGCTTGCCGAAAGAAGAGATCCTGGATTCCGCCGCTTGCACAGAGTTGGCGAAGCTCTATCAGACTTACTGCTCTGGTGAGCGCACTGCAGTCACTCAGACCTCCGACGCACTTTTCAAGAGCTTGGTGAAAACACCGATGCGCAGCGAATCCACAGTCACATTGCACAAAGCTCTCGCCGAAGCGTTCTGGGCGAATGCTGCACTTCCAAAAGCAGCCGGACATCCGCAGATTCCCACCTCACTGGCGCAGTCCGCCTTCATCGCCGCAGTGCTTGGCAATGACACCGAGCTGGTCGCAAAAACATTCCCACGCATCAGAGCGCTGCTTTCCGGCAAACTGGTACCGCTCGTCAGTTTGATCGAATTGGAGCAAATCAACTTTGCCAAACAACTCTTTCCAGCACCTGCTGAGGCCTTCAACAATCAGCGGGGCAATCTGGTTTATAACAAGGCTCTTGAGAAGTCGTTGGAATCCATCAAACAATCCGGTATCGACGCCGTAAACTTTCAAAAACTGGAGTTCGCGTTGCTAGAGTTACCATTTGGAAAAAATGAAGAAGCCCCCGCGGAGGCAGCTGACGCACGTTTGGACCGCATGCTCGCCTCTTTCCTCACCAGCCCTCCTCACAAGAATGTCATGGCGCAGACGCTGCGCACGCTGCTACGCAGGACTCCGGCGAACCAAGCACTTATGACGACACTCGATACTTGGGTGAAGGACAATCTTCCGAGTGCCCTGCTCGGTGGACCATCCAACTCGAACCCATCGCGCGATGCCGAACTCGCCCTTCACGGAATTTCCACGATGCAGGCATTCGCCGCCGGAGATACTTCGAAGTTGAAGATCCTCAGCGACGCCATCGACGCCCCGCGGATCGGTCGCAACGGCGGCTATCAGCTCGCCAGTGATCTGCATACTCTCAACCAGGAAATGTCTCGCACGATCTGGAGCCAAGTGTGTCTGGGAGATACTTCCAGCTACAAAGACGGACTCGCAGCGTGGAACGACTTTACCATCAAGTGCGCAGAAGCGATCTCTTACGGTCATTCCGAGATCGATGGACCTCTGGCGACCTCTCATTTTCTCTCCTGCTGGGTCGGAGATCCCGCAGCATTCGACCGCATGTGCGAACTCCTGACCGGAAAGACCACCGAGCTGGGTAAAAAGTTCAACCGCAAGGATGGCTTCACCCCGTTTGTGGAATCTTTAAATTCGAGCCGCAACTTCGAAGATCTGCCAGAAACGATCAGCCGGCGCGTGTTCCTCGAGAAAGCCTTTGCCCAGCCTGGCTTCGCTACAACCTATCCGACAAGTGTCACCTGGGTTGAAAATCTCGCAGCACAGGTTCAATCCGAACCCATTATCCAACTCGTTGAAAATCCGCCCGCCAGCCTTCCTCCCGCGCTATTGCCTGCCCTCTACGCCTACCAAGCCCGTTCAATACGTAACAAGGAACCAGTAAAGGCGATGGCAGTCTTTCGCAAATCCCTTGAACTTTGCCCGGACGACGCCGCAAACAAGTTCTTCCGTGGCTACCTCAAGAGGGACTTGATCGATCTCTTATCCACCGACAAGCAAGTGGACGAAGCAACAAAAATGCTAGCATCCTTGACCCGGGAGGAGATTGCAGACGAAATGCGCCCGTCCTATTTGGCGCTCACCAAGAAACTCGACGTCAAACCCGTCGTCTCAGCTCTACCCGAAAAGAAGTAAAAGCCGTCGAATAAACAGTGATGCCCACCTCACCCTCTCATCTTGAGATTGAAACTCTGGTTCGCCAGGTGGCTCGCCGTCACCATGGCTTGTTAGCCCGGCGGCTCTTCTTTCTGACGGTGGCCTCTGCCGCAGGACTTTGCGTCCTCGGCTCGCTGGCATGGATCCTCCGCGGTCATGCCGTGCCAGCCGCTGTTCCGCTACTCATCGCCTCGCTGGCAACGGTAGTCGCCCTGTCGATTTGGCAGCATCGCAAAATGAAGCCTGCCGCCGCAGTCCGAGAGTGTGATCAATTTTTCAAGCTCAAGGACGCAATCACCAGCGCTCGCCACCTCGCCGCCACCGCACCCGATGATCCAGCTACTCAATTGCAGTGGAAATGGCTTCTCCCACGGCTCGCCGAGTGCAGTCCTGCCACCATCACCGCGCCATTTCCCAAGCGCATGGCGATTCTTTCGGGCATCCTCACTCTCGCTGCGATCTGGATGGCGCTGCTACCGCCATCACCGGTCGTGCTGGCCGCTGAGAAAGAAGCACTCAACACCCAAGTCCGCATTGCCGAATCCAAGGAGCAGCTCGAGCAACTCATCGAAGCACTCGAAAAAGACATCGCCGCCCCTGAGGAGAAAGACGCGCTCAAGCTCGACGAGTTCCGTAAATTAGTAAAATCCATCGACGAGCATGGCGAACGCTCCGAAGCCGCTCGCCAGTTCGCTCGTATCGAACAGAAAGTCCGCGATTCCAGCCGTGCGCTCGATCAAAAGCGTGACGAAGAAACCGTAAAACTCGCCGCCGCAGAACTCGCAAAGGCAGAAGAAACCGAAGCCCGTCAGCTCGGTAAAAAACTCGATGCCAAGGAACTCAAGGAAGCTGCCGAAATGCTTGCCAAGTTAGACACCAAAAAGATCGACCCCAAAGATCTCAAAAATCCGGCGACCAAGCAGCAGAAACTCACTGAAGCGAAGGAGGAGTTGGCCAAGATGCGCGCCATTTCCAAACGTCTCTCCGCCGCAGGCAAGCAACGCCAAGGAGCCCGCCAAGCGCAAGCCGGCAAGGGCGATGGCCAACAAGGGCAAGGCGAAGGATCTGCGAACGGCGCGGGCGGTGCCGGTCAAGGCGAGCAAGGAAAGCCGCTAGAAGACCTGATGGCCGAGGTCGATGATGCTGCAGCCGAAATCGAAAAAGACCTCGCGGAAATGGAAGCGGATCCCGACGCCGAGTGGAGTGACGAGCCGATGGAAAAAGCCAACGGAGCGCTCGGCAAACTTGGAAAACATTTCAAAGGCATGCATGCCAAACGCTTGGCCAAGAGCAAGCTCGACCAATTCCGCGACGGCCTTTCCCAAGCACAAGCCTTTGCACAAGGACAAACTCAAGCACTCGGCCTAGCAGGTAATGGTAAAGAAGCAGGCACCGGATCGTCATGGTCCGAACGCAAAGAACGCGACGACTCACAGAAAAACGGCCAACTCGCCCAACTCCAAGGCCAACACGGCAGCGGTCCATCGCTCAGCGCCGTCGAGGATGCAGAAAGTGGATCAGGAGTCTCCGGCCGCAGGGGCGAGGCTCGCCAGCGTGAATTCGCCCGCCAAGCCGAGTCGTTCGTCCAACGCGACGATGTCCCCGAGTCACTCAAACTCGGCGTCCGCAACTATTTCGAAAATCTCCAATCCGCCGCACCCGCCGCAGAACCAAACAAATAAATGACCACTCTCTCCGAACCCGCTGTCGAACATTTCAAGGAAACCTTCGATCGCATCCGCACCGCCATTTCCACGTTCATGGTCGGCCAACAGGAAATCATCGACGATGTGCTGATCGCGATCTGTTGCGGCGGACACGTCTTGCTAGAAGGCGTGCCCGGCCTTGGAAAAACCTCGCTCGTCAACACCATCGCACAGGCCATCGACGTCCAATTCAAGCGCATCCAATTCACGCCCGATCTCCTCCCCAGCGACGTCGTCGGCACCCAGATCCTCGTCGACCGTGATGGCCGTCGTGAGCTGGAGTTTCAGCGTGGCCCAGTGTTTTGTAATCTCCTGCTAGCAGACGAAATCAACCGCGCCACCCCGAAGACTCAGTCCGCCTTGCTGGAGACCATGCAAGAAAAACGCGTCACCGTCGCCAATCACACGCATCCGCTGGCGCTGCCATTCTTCGTCATGGCCACCCAGAACCCCATCGAGAATGACGGTACCTATCCCCTTCCGGAAGCTCAGCTCGACCGTTTCTTTTTCAAGCTCCAGGTCAATCTCCCTTCCCACGATGAGTTCAAGCAAATCCTCGACCGCACCGGCGGAAACTCCCACCCCCACGTCAAGGCCGTGGCGCACGGCGAGGACATCATCCGGATGGGTTCGACGATCCGCGAGGTGCCGATCGCCCCGGATGTGCAAGACTATCTCGTGCGAGTCGTAAGAGGAACTCACCCGAATGAATCCGCCCCGAAGTCGATCCTACAATTCGTCCGTCACGGCGCATCGCCGCGTGCCGGCCAAGCGATCCAAGCTGCCGCTCGCGCCCGCGCCTTGCTCGACGGTCGCTTCCATGTCGCCCGCGAGGATATCGATTCCGTGGCGCTGCCCGCCTTGCGGCATCGCTTGATTCTCTCCTTCGAAGGCGAGGCGGAAGGCATCAAGCCGGACTCGTTGGTCAAAGACGCCATCGCTGCCGCAAAACGTTAGAATTTCTGCCGTGTCTCTCACCGATCCCGAATTCATCCGGCAGTTGGATGCTTTGAACCTGCTCGCCCGGCGCGTCCTGCGTGGTTCGCTGCAGGCGGACCGTCGGACTCAGCGCCGTGGCACCGGGATCACCTTCGCCGACTACGCTCCTTATAGCTTCGGCGATGATTACCGCGCCATTGATTGGAAGATCTATGCTCGCACGGAAGAACTTCTCATCAAGTTGTTCGAGGTCGAGGAAGATACTACGGTTTATATCTTGCTCGATTGCAGCCGCTCGATGGAACCCAAGTTCGATTATGCCCGCAAGCTTGCTGCGGCGCTGGGTTACATCGCGCTCAATGGACTCGACCGCGTCGTCGTTCATAGCATTACCGAACGGTTAGGCACCCTCATTGACAGCGCCCGCGGCAGGGGGAAAGTATTTCCATTTCTTCGCGATCTTGAGGCTGCTGAAACATCGGGTAACGACAGCGACTTCACCGCTTGCGCCCGCTCATTCCAAGCCCAACATCGCAAAAAAGGAGTAGTGTTAGTCGTCTCGGATTTCTTTTTTTCCAAAGGTTTCGAAGAAGGCCTGCGCTTCCTTCAATGGTCCGGCCATGACGTATTCGCCCTGCAAGTGAACGCACCGTCAGACCTCGAATGCCCGTGGCTCGGCGACCTAGAAATCGAGTGTGTGGAAACCTCCGCACACCAGCGCGTGACGATCACCGAGAAGGAAGCCCGCATCTATCGCGAAGCAGTCGCGACTTGGAATGAAATCCTGCGCAACGAGTGCGCGCGCCGTGGAATCGGACTTGCCAGCACCACCTCCGACGTGCCCTTCGAGATCGTGATTCAGTCGATGTTAAGAAAAGGGGGACTCGTCGCATGACCTTTAGTCTTCCCGTTTTCTTCTGGGCAGCCGTCGCCTTACTGCCACTCGCCGCCGTCTATTTTATCAAGATCCGGCCCCGCCGTCAGCCAGTCGTGGCATTTTTCCTGTGGCAGCAGGTTTTCCAACAGAAAGCCTCTAATTCGCTCTTCCAGCGAATGCGGAACCTGCTTTCGCTGCTGCTCGTCGCCCTCGCATTCCTCGCCGCTGTCCTTGCCTTGACCAAGCCACATGTGGGCGATGGCAAGGCACCCGATCTTCTCATCGTCATCGATCGCTCGGCGTCCATGGCGGGCATCGACGAAGGGAAATCACGGATCGCCCGGGCCAAGGAAATGGCCGGCTCATGGATCACCGCACTCGGCGGTTCGCAGCGAGCAGCCATCGCCACGGTGGCAGGAAAAATCGAATACCGAGCGAATCTCACCAATCATAGTAAGCTCCTGCGCGACGCACTCGACGGCATCACCCCATCAGATCTAGCGCTTGATCCGCACGCGCTCGATGAACTTTCCTTGCTTACCACCACCGGCCATTCTACGCGGATTCTTTTTCTCACTGACCAACGCTCCGCCCCGATGCAAATCCCCGCTGGCGTGGAAGTCATTTCCATCGGCGGGCAAGCCAATAATGTTGGCATCACCGCAGCGGATTTACACTGGGACGGACCTAACCGAGCAACCTTGTTTGTCTCTCTGATCTCCGATTTCCCCGAATCCCGCGAGGCGGAGTTAGAACTGGTAACGGCGGATAACGGCACACTTGTCCACTTGTTTTCCATGCAGCTTCCTGCTCGCGGCGAGGCGAGCGAGTCTATCCCGCTCGATCGCATCGAGCCGGGTGCCTGGCTGCTGCGCCTCCGTGGATCAGATGCTCTGGCACAGGACAATGTCGCACCTTTAGGCTTGAATGCCCCTCAGCCGATTCCAGTTCAGGTGTCTGCCAAGAATCCGTTTTTCTTTCAACAATGCATCGCCGCATTCAGCCGGGCGGACTCTTTGTTCGAGCCGATGGATGGTTTTGGCAAACTTTCGTTAGCGGAAGGTGCGCCACCCGACACAGAAACCGCCATTGTCTTCGCGCCCTCAGGTGAGTCTCCATTCTGGAAAGATCTTGGCCCGGAATTGTCCTCTGGCGCACCGGAAATCGTGACCAAGGAACACGCCCTGATCGCACGGATCGATCCCGCGTTGCTCGCATTCGACGGGGCGCGAAAGCTTGTTGCTCCTGCGGGGGCTGTGGTCGTGTTGGCACATAGCGACGGCACACCACTGCTCTACACGAGCACCGAGGGCGGCCGTCGCACGGTAATCATCAACTTCGATCCCTCACGAGAGGACTTTTTTCTATCACCTTGGTTCCCAGTATTGGTCCATGACGCTGCCGTGTTCCTGACGGGGCGTGAAAATTCGTTTCCATCCTCAGTAGCGACGGGTAGGGTGATAGACGTCCCCGGTACGGAGCTTCTCAGCGCAGCGACCTTTCGCCGTGATGGAACAGACAAACCTCTTCCCCGTGACACACCAGTGAAAATCGACCGAATCGGAAACTACGCATTCACCCGCAACGCCGCTCAGTGGCAGCTCGGCGGTGCTGTGCTCTCCGTCGGCGAGTCGATGGGTGCGCCTGCCGGAGCCTCCTCGCCAGAAGTCAAACTCGCATCAGGCTGGCCGCTGG
>JANPAU010000133.1:0-4801 GCA_031430055.1 Akkermansiaceae bacterium
GAAGGCATTGGATGCGGAGGTGCTTTCCGAAACGGACTTGAAGTCATTGAAATTCGCGTGGGAAAACTACCGGCGGCCCGCCCAATCGAAATGACCGAGCCGGATTTCCCCGCAGCCCGACCCAGCGCCATCGCATTGTTGACGCCGCACAGTCATGAAAAACATCACTTTAACCTCCAAAGGAAGATGAGTAACTACGGATTGGACAGAGTATACGGATTTGAAGAGAGTGATCAAAATTTGTAGCCTCGCCCAAAAGGTGAATGCCGATTTCTTTTTTAAATTTCATATCTCTTTTCGAATCTGTGACATCCGTGAAATCTGTAGTCAAAATTCTTTCCTCCATTTTCCCTTCCAGGATCAACCCATTTACCGAACCTCCATGTTCACCGAAGACCAACTTCTCCCGCTTTCCGCGCTCTAGCATTGGCTATTTTGCCCACGCCAGTGCGCCCTGATCCACTTAGAGCAGGCATGGGCGGAACATAAATTCACAGCAGAGGGGCAGGTGCTGCACAAGAAGGCGCACGAGGGTTAGGACGAGAGCACGGCCGGCGTGCGGATCACCCGCAGCATGTCTGTGCGCTCGCTGGTGCTCGGGATTTCTGGGCAGTGCGACATTGTGGAATTTCACAAAACTGGACTCGTGGTGCCGGTGGAATACAAGCGCGGCAAGCCGAAGTCGCACCGGGCGGACGAGGTGCAGCTCTGCGCCCAAGCGATGTGTCTTGAGGAAATGCTGGGGGTGGCGATTTCCAGCGGCGGCTTGTTTTACGGCGAGAAAAAGCGGCGGACGACAGTGGATTTCGATATTTCACTCCGACAACTTGTCGTAGAAACCAGCGTGGCCCTCCATGCGATGATCGATTCCCGGCAAACTCCCACGGCAGAATATCTAGCCCGCCGTTGCGACGCCTGTTCGCTCATCGAGCTGTGTCAACCCAAGGCCATGCGCTTCAGGCGCGGCGTGCGGGTATGGTTTCTTAGCCAACTCAATGTTCACCAAACCGCCTGCACCGGCGAGTCAGAAGCATGAAATTTTTCATCTTTCGTCAGGACCGATACGCCACGATTCAAGGCGATCGCTGCGATGAGTCGGTCGGAAGGATCTCGGTGACTCCAGCCAAGCTCAGCGGCCAAGAGCCAATCTTCCGCAGACGGAGAAACCCACTCCACACCGGGCAGAAGCTTGAGAGTGGACCATGCCTCCCGGAGGGGCACCGCGAAGCTGAGTTTTCCGGCACGCCGTTTGTATTCCAGCTCCCAAAGCGTGACGGTGGATATCAAAAGGGTCTTAGAATTTATTCCCGTTTGCTCGGTCCAATCGCGGGCTGTGGCCGACAAACGAATTGGATCACCCAGCCACCAGTAAAGGACGTGCGTATCGACAAGGATCATTTTTTCGGTTCTGGAGCTGTCCACCACGTATCATCCGCCTCGTCCTGTTCACGCCATTCCGGCTCCATGATGAGATCGCTTTCGATGGAGTCCGCCGTTTTATTTCCAAACAAGCTGGCTCGTAATTTCGCCAAAATTTCCGCTTTCGAGCCATTCTGCGGCAGAGGACGGATTTCCAAGACGCTTCGCCCGTGGTCCGTCACGATCAACGGTTCGCCCGTGCGCTCGACCTCACGGAAGTATTCCAGCATTTTGCTTTTAAGCTTCCCTTTCGAAATGACCATGCACGTTACATAACCGTAGTCACGACTGTGGTCAAATTTCAAATTTCAAATCCCAAACTGAGACCTCCGCGACGCATGAAAAAGCACATCAACACCCTCTTCGTCACCCTTGAAGGCGCCTACCTCCGCAAGGACGGAGCTGCCATCGAGATCCGCCATGAAGGCGTCACCAAGCTCCGCGTCCCGCTTCACAATCTGGATGGCATCGCCTGCTTCGGTTGGGACATTTCCTGCTCCGTCGCGAACAATACCGCCGCGCCGACGACGAACCCGCCTCGCTCGCCAACGCTGCAAACATGATTTCCGCCAAGCTTGCCAACACCCGCCACGTCCTCATGCGCGCCGCCTGCGATCACGGCGAGAAATCTGCAGGTCGTGCCCTCGCCCTCCCAACACCGCAGGCACTGAGAAAGAAGATGAGAAGAGCGATGAGCAGGAATGGGAATGAGGTGTTCATGTTATTTGCAGTAAGGCGACTTGAGGCTCCGACTTCGATTTTCGCACGGATCACGAATTCGTGAAATCAGGCCCCCCTTTCACCGAACTACGGAGCGTTTGGGAGGCGGGAGACGATCATCTACCACGCGGTCCACTACATCCGGATGCTTTCCCAATAGCGGCTGAAGGGGAACGGGAATCATGTGCAAACCCGACTTCCCTACAATGAAATCCGTAATTTCCTGAAACTTGCCCCGTGTGACCAGCCGCGGAGACATTGTATAGGGAATGCGCAATGCGGTGACGTCACTCTTCGGAGTGGGGCTGCACTCCAACAAGACGGTCACGGTCGAGCCGGCTGGAATTTCAATTTCTTCAATTCTCAGACCGTCACCGCAGTCAAAGACGAGCGAATGCCATGAACAACCCTCAGACTTTCCGCAAGCGGAACCAAGTGCCAAACGATACTGGTAGAAGGGCACGCCCCATGAACCCTTTCGTTCGTAAGTCGTAATCCAAATCGAATGACGTGTCGGGTTGGAAATGTTGTATTTGCCCCAAGCCTTCAGCGTTGCGTGCACTTCTTCCTCGGCTGTCGCCGAAGAAGTATGACTCCACAGATGCTTTTCCACGTAGTATCCCTGATGAGAAGCTGATGGGCCGTTCCTAAGGAATGCGACACAAGCCACGATCAGCAATGCTATTGTTAGAGCACAGATCTGTTTGGTTCTTCGGTTCATCGGATTCAAGATTCCAGAATTTAATCAAAGTGTCCGATTTCCGACATGGTTCCAGTGCCGGAAGGAAATATTCCCCCAACTACGGAGCGCTGGGGTTCGGCCCCTCTTGCCAAGGAGCGCCTTTCAGCCGTACCTTTTCTTTTGCTTGGCTGCGCTCCATTTCATACAATTTGAACATCTTTTGCCCACCCGAGGAGCCGCCGTATCTTTTTTCAAAGCGCTGGAAAAAGGCGTCCAGTTCAACATTGGATTCAGGCAGATCTAGCAAGGCGAGGGCGGAAACGCAGGAATTAAGGAGCCCTAAGCGGGTGTATGTGCTGTAATGTATAACCCTACTTTTAGACTTGTTGGATTTCTGTTTCTCCTGATTCATTTCTTCCGCAGTAGGCAGCACCTCCGGGATTTTTTTTTCGGTGGAATGTAATAGTGCGATCCAGGTCCGGGCGATTGCGTCACTCCGTACGGAGGACACTTTCCGATCCGCATTAAAGTAATCCCTCAATTTGATGTTCTCCTTCTCCTCCAGAACATCCAGCAGCACTCCAGCTCCCTTGCGCACGTAATCCGGCTGTTTTTGATCGTTCTGTAGATTCCAGATGACTTCGGCTTCCTTGCTGCGGAGAGGCTTCTTTTCGCCACAGGCACTGAGAAAGAAGATGAAAAGAGCGATAAGTGGGAATGAGATTTTCATGTTATTTGCAGTAAGGTGACTTGAGCATCCGGGAGCGCATACCGTCGAGGATTCTCCGGCGGGCGGTGACGCCGTTTTCGATAGGTGAAGCCGCCCCATTCCAGAGGCACCAAGACCAGTTGTTATGCTCTTGATACCATAAAGGATCGATCTCTCCATGGGAGGCATCCAGCAAAATGTGAAGGAACTCGTGCGCCAGGGTGGATTCCGACACCTCGTCGCAATCGAGGAAAATCGCCCCACCATAGGCGGCATCTGCAGCGGCCATGCGGGAAGGCGCATTGCTCCAGCCCGCGAAGCCTTCGTCGAAATTCCTCAAAAAATACACAGGGATGACGCCTGCGGGAGGCTTGCAACTGGCCGCATTCATCAGCGCCTTTGGCTCTGCCGTCATGGTGATTTCAGTGTCACCAACGAAATCAGGAAGTTCAAATTTAAAGACATCTCCAAAATACACATCCGGAGGCGAAGGGCTGATGGAAACGACGGAGTAGTCGAGCTTCACGCCACAGGCGGAGAGAGCTTGTTTCGCACGTTCGAAATATGCGGTGGCGGAGGTGGTGGATTCTTCGAGGACGAAGCCCTTGGCGGTGACGGTTTTTTTGACATGAACGGGGATTTCGAAGACGGGTTTTTCACCGTCTCCCGGCGCGGTGAGCCATTGGAATTTGACCTTTCCTCCGAGGACCGCGCGGTAAGTGCGGTCACCCAATTGTCCATCGACCTTGCCTTCGACAGCAAAGTTGTCGTCCACGGCATCCTTCGCCACAAGGCAGAGGGCAGCACTCTCGTGGAAGTCCGCATGGACATTAAGGTCCACCTCGGCACCGGGATCGAGCTGTTGCCCGGCTTCATCCGTGGTCCAAATTTTCACGCGGTGCTCGGCAGTACCGGGAGGAGGCGGGATCTTCGGCAAACGGATGCGGAACACATCCATGTCATCTTTAAAATTATTGTGATTGAATTGCCAGTTACCACCTACGCTATCAAATACTTTGCTCCATTGTGCAATTTTAAGTTCGGATTTGCTTTCGGTCTTAAATCCAGTGTGGTCGGTTGGATCAGCTATTTTTTCGCGACTCTTTTCAGAAACGTAATTGCCTTTCACGATGCCGACCGTTTCTGATATTTCCTTGTGAGCATATCCTCTTACCCCCACTGGGAGGTTTCCGAACAATACTTGCGATTCCCCGCTTTTTGTGAAATCTAAAGTGGCCAAATCGGCTGGCTCTTCGACTCGGTAGCTTTCG
>JANPAU010000134.1:0-11907 GCA_031430055.1 Akkermansiaceae bacterium
CGCTGAGGATGGCCGACTTTAGCAAGAACAAGGCCGGTGGCGGTGGCGGAGGTGAAACGAATCTTAACGGACATGGGGCAGGAACCTAGGAGGAACCTGGGATTTGAACACTCTGAAATCGGGAGATTTCGAAACTCGATCCGCGCCCCAATGAAGACTCATTGCGTAGTCCGATTAAAAATCAAACAACACCTGAGGCCCTTCAGCAGCTGGTTCTTCGGCTTCCACCCCTTCCCGCAATCCGGCGGCTGCGAAACGGATGAATCGACTTATAGTTACCTCCATCGGCGGCACTCCAGACGCGCCTTGAGTCAGCCGTTGGAGAATTTCCTGATGGGTAAGCATGTGAATCATCCCGCCGACCACGAAGTGGATGCGCCATGCCAAATCATCGGCTGCAACTGCCGGTAAAGCCTTGGCAAACGCTCGTGTGAAACGCTGCATTACTTGGCGGAGTTGCTCTTCAATCTGCGGTGGTAAGCCGTCTCCCTGCTGCGCGAAAGTCCGCCCCATCAGCTTGTAAAATAACCGTTCGGAAAGCTCAGATTTCCGTATCTGAGTGACGAACGGCCTCACCAGCGCATCAATGATTTCCTCAAGCGGCACAGTCTTTCCCGACGATTTTCGCTCAAGTGTTTCAAGCCGTGCGATGCGCTCTTCATTGACGGGAGTCATGTAACGCATCATGACCAGTGTCAGGAGACCATCTCGACTGCCAAAGTGGTAGTTGACCGCCGCCACGTTGGCTTTTGCGAGTTGGGTAATATCTCTGACTGAGACCGCTTCGAAGCCTTTTTCCGCAAACAACTGTTCGGCAGCATCCAATAATTTTCGCTTTGATCCAGATTCAGGGAAGGTCATTTCGCGCATGTCCCGATTAGAATCGAATGAACCAAACCCAAAAGTCAAACGGACGATTAAATCATTTTAAAAAACACGAATTTTGCAACCAGACAAAGGAATTGCTATCGCCTCAAGATCCCACCCACATGACAGCACTCGTTCAGAAAACTTAAACAATCCGCAAAACAAGTCCCCGCATTCACGAGAAATTACACTTATTTTAAATTTTAATAGATCTTCATAAGTCAGATTCATGAAAATTATTGTCATCTTACGTGATAGAGTGTAACTCACTGAGCATGTCCCTAACTCTACAGCCAGCCATTCCTCGTCACATGAGAAGTCTCTCATCATCTGGAATTTTCACCGTCAAAGGAATGATGAAAATTCTACGCCTGACCTTCATCAGTGGTCCGTTCCTTTTGTTTACGACACGGCTGAGCAGTAAAAATGCCTCCATCATGATCATGCTTTGCATTCCGGCGCTGCTTCTCGCCGCAGTGCTTACCATCCCTTCGATGCTCTTCGATTCACCGGAGCAGAATGCCTATTATGAATTCGCTCACGCGATCGATGGCGACCCCACACGCTTGATCATCCTAGGACTTGCTGGAATCTGCGCTATCTTAGCACTTGCCGTGCCCGCGACTGCGCCTAAGCCAATTACCGCCATCCGGTCCTAAGCCTGCGGAACGGCGAAAACTCATGGGGAATCACCGGAAATTTCTGATTTTTTCGAATTTTCGTCGCTACATTCGGTTACAGCACCTTGAATAGATTGAGGTGTAACCATGAGAGAATTCCCTGATTCAGGCATTGAATCCGCCCATTTCACAACTGTTTGCAAGACCCCTTCGTAGCGCTTGCACCCGTACAAATGCTAGTGTATCGCCATCGGCGCGGCGGGAAATCTCGTCCTACCCCATCTCATATGATCAAGTGGATTCTCCAAAAAATCGTCGGCAGTAAGAACCAGCGCGAAGTGCGCCGCATCCGCCCGACGGTGGCTCGCATCAATGAAATCGAAGAGGCACTCCAACGCGAGCCAGTCGAGAAACTTTTGGAATTTACGACCACCTGGCAATCGCACCTTGCCCGCTACCACACCTTAGAAGCTCCGGCCAAGCCTCTCATCGAGCGCATGGATGATGCCGAGCTTCGCGCGACGGCAGAAGCACTTGAGATCCGTTTCGCCCCACTTCGCGAGGAATTTCCATCACTCCCTGGAACCATTCTTGCCGCCGCATCAAATATCGAGGCTGCGAAATCGGCTTTCCACGAGATCGAAGGCGAGTTCGGCAAATCCCGCGCCAAGTATCTCGAAAAAATCCTGCCAGAAGCCTACGCCGTCGTCAAAAACGGCGCCCGCCGTCTCTGCGGCACGGAAATCATCGTCAACGAGCGCCCACTTTCTTGGGAAATGATCCATTTCGACGTCCAGCTCGTCGGCGGCATCGCTCTCCACCGCGGCATGATTGCTGAAATGCAAACGGGCGAGGGTAAAACGCTCGTTGCCACCCTGCCTGTTTACCTCAATGCCCTCACCGGCCTCGGTGTCCACGTCGTCACCGTCAACGACTACCTCGCAAAGCGCGACTCCGAGTGGATGGGTTCTCTTTTCCGCTTCCTCGGACTCACCGTCGGCACCATTCAAAACCAAATGCCGCCCTGGGAGCGCCGCGCTGAGTATGCCTGCGACATCACCTACGGCACCAATGCCGAGTTCGGCTTCGACTACCTTCGGGACAATGGCATGGCCTCCACCAAGGACGAACAAGTCCAGCGTGGTCACTACCTCGCAATCATCGACGAAGTGGACTCCATCCTCATCGACGAAGCGCGCACGCCGCTCATCATCTCCGGCCCCTCCAGTCAGTCGTCCCACCAGTTCGACAAATACAAACCACTCGTCGAGCAGCTCGTGAAAAAACAAACCGAGCTTTGCAACAACCTCGCCGCCGAAGGCAAGCAACTGCTAGACGCTGGTGATCCAGTCGCCGCCGGTCGCACCTTGTTCAAGGTCAAACTCGGCCAGCCACGCAATCGCCAATTGATGCGCTTCATGGAAGAGCCAGAAATGCGCCGCCTGCTAGAGAAGGCCGAGCTTTCCTTCCACCAAGACGCCCAGAAAAAAGACCTCTTCGACCTCAAAGAAGAACTCTATTTCATTATCGATGAAAAAGGTCACGACTCTGACTTGATGGAAATTGGCCGCGAGTTCCTTTCTCCTGGCGATCCAGAATCGTTCACCTTGCCAGACCTCGGCACCCTCTACGCCGACATCGATACGGATCGCTCATTGAACGATGAGCAGAAAAACGAAGCGAAGGATTCACTCCAAGTGCGGATGGATTTGCAGGCTGAGAAAATTCATAACATCTCTCAACTTCTCAAAGCCTACTGCGTCTTTGAAAAAGACGTGCAATACGTGGTCAAGGACGACAAGGTCATTATCGTCGATGAAAATACCGGTCGCGAAATGCCGGGTCGCCGCTGGTCGGACGGACTCCACCAAGCGGTAGAAGCCAAGGAAGATGTCTCCATCGAAAAGGAAACCCAAACCTTCGCCACCATCACGATTCAGAATTATTTCCGACTCTATCAAAAGCTCGCCGGCATGACTGGCACCGCCGAAACGGAGGCCGCTGAATTTCACGACATCTATCGCCTCGACGTCTTGCCCATCCCTACCAACACAGCGAACATCCGGGTGGACGACAATGACCAAGTCTTCAAAACCCGCCGCGAGAAGTTCAATGCCGTCATCGCCCGCATCGAAGAAGCCCACGCCAAGGGACAACCCGTTCTCGTCGGCACCGCATCCGTCGAATCCTCCGAAACTCTCGCCCGGATGCTCAAACGGGCAAAGATTCCCCACTCGGTGCTCAACGCGAAGTTCCATCAACAGGAAGCAGAAATCATTTCCCGCGCCGGTCACCTTGGAGCCGTCACCGTTTCAACGAACATGGCCGGCCGTGGCACCGACATCAAACTCGCCGCCGGAGTCCCCGAAGCCGGCGGACTCTTCGTCATCGGCACCGAGCGCCACCAATCCCGCCGGATCGACCGCCAGCTTCGCGGTCGGTGCTCCCGCCAAGGCGACCCCGGTCGCTCGCAGTTCTTCATCTCCTTTGAGGACGACTTGATGCGCAACTTCGCCGCCGCCGACCGCATGACCCAGATGATGGAACGCTTCGGCATGAAAGAAGGTGAAGCCCTCGAACACTCATGGTTGAACCGCTCGGTCGAGACCGCCCAAAAACGTGTCGAACAACGCGACTACACCGGCCGCAAGCGAGTGCTAGACTTCGACGACGTGATGAACATGCAACGCGAGGTCGTTTACGGCTACCGCAATGAAGTCCTAACGACGGAAGTCCCACGCGATCTCGTCAACGAAATCATCGACGAAACCATTCCCGCCAAAGTCCACGAATATCTAGTGGATCGCGATGACAAAGAGCCGGACTACAACGAACTCCTGCATTGGGTAAATGCCACCCTTCCCGTCAGCGTCACGGCGGATGATTTCCTCAATAGCCAAAACGAAGAAGCCATCTCCGCAATGCTCGTCGACAAGGTCAAGGATGCCTATGGTGCCCGCGTCGGCGACTTGCCCATGGAAGTACTCGACCAAGAAGAGCGTCGGATGGTGCTCGTCGCCATCGACAAGCAATGGCAAGCCCACCTCTATAACATGGATGCCCTCCGCGAAGGTGTGGGTCTCCGCGCTCAGGGCCAAAAAGATCCACTCATTGAGTATAAAAACGAAGCTTACAACCTCTTCGTAACGCTGATGGATTCCATCAAACAGGAGGCATTACAAAACCTCTTCCGCTCGGCCACCAACCTTGAAGCATTTCTCCAACAGCTCCACAACGCCCCGCAACAACTCCACGGCGGCGAAGCGGCACTCACCCGTGACAACGTCGCAATCTCCGGCAGTTCCTCGAATCTCGATCCATCCGCGATGCCCTCTCCTGAAGGCACCACGCTTAAGCTGAACCTCCCAAAACGGAAACCCAGCTTCTCCATCGAGACCACTGGCCGAAATGCCATTTGCCCCTGCGGCTCCGGCAAGAAGTTCAAGCAGTGTTGCGGCAAAGACGAGTGAATGCGAGGGAAAGCCCCCCTGACTTGTAGAAAATTCTCTGCGCAGGATATGGCCAAGCAGAATCAATTCCGCGGTGCTTGATCCTTCACCCTGCTCGTTCACGTAAATTTCACACCTTCGTCATTCCAAAACGCGCTAGCTTCGTTAGCCTCATGCCGAAAGCCATGGAAAACGCCACCGAATCCGAAGTCGCCGATGCCGCCAAACACCTTCGCTCGCTCTCTAGCGGGCTGAATCAAGTCCTCTTCGGCCAAGAGGAACTCGTCGATCTAGTGATCACCGGCGTGCTGGCGCGAGGCCATATCTTGTTGGAAGGCCTACCAGGGTTGGGAAAAACCGAGCTGGTGAAAGGACTTTCCAAGCTGCTGAAGCTCGATACCAAGCGGGTGCAATTCACCCCCGACTTGCTTCCCGGCGACATTACGGGAAATCCGGTGCTCCAAGAAGTCGAGGGCCGCCGCGAGTTCGTCTTCCAGCCGGGACCACTTTTCACTAACATCGTGTTGGCGGATGAAATCAACCGCGCCTCACCCAAGACCCAGTCCGCGCTGCTCGAAGCGATGCAAGAACGGCGTGTGACCGTGCTTGGTAAAACCCATGACCTGCCCAAACCTTTTTTCGTACTCGCCACCCAGAACCCCATCGAACTGGAAGGCACGTATCCCCTGCCCGAGGCCCAGCTCGACCGTTTCCTCTTCAAACTGGAGGTCATGCGCAACGACGTGGCCACACTCCAGCGCATCGTTTCCCACCGCGAGCTTGGCACCGATCCACAAGTGGAGCCGGTCATGAGCGCGGAAACTCTGGGCAGCTTGCTAGAATTGGTGCGCCGGATCTATCTGCCAGAGGTGGTGGCGAACTACATCGCCCGCCTGGTGGATGCCAGCCACCCCGGCCAATCCACCGCCTCGCGGGGGATCCGCTACGGTGCCAGTCCACGCGCTGCACTTGCGCTTGCCTCCGGAGCCAAGGCCCGCGCGCTGATCCAAGAGCGGACGAATGCCAGCTTCGAGGATGTCAAAGCAATCGCCCCCGCCGTGCTACGCCACCGGATCGTGCTCGACTACAACGCCCGCGTAGAAGGTCACACGACCAACGATCTCATCCGGGCACTGCTCGAAGAAGTGCCATTCCAAGCCACGGCGACGCCCAAAGTCCTCGTGGCGGCAGTTTCCAACCGCCAAGCCTAACTCTTTCACTCCATGCTCCGCTTCATCCTCTTTCTCGCACTCGCCCTGCCCGTTTCTGCTCAAGAAACGATGATCCGTCAGGTCTTCGATCCTGTGACAGACACCCACGTCGAGGTGCTCGCGCTTTTCTCCAAACCCTCGTCCGGCGGGTTCTTCCCGGTCCGGGTGAAAGTCGCCAATAATCTCAAAATCGACAGCCGCATCCGCCTCGGATTCGAGAACGAGCCGGACTATGGCGGGAATCTTCAGGCAAGCTCATCCTTCACGTTGGATACTCCTGCGGGCAAGACGGTGACGCGCGACATCATGGTGCCCTTGAGCCCTCCCGGCGGATACTCTGGCGGGTCCAACGTCGTCGCCACCCTCACGGGTTCACTGGGCATGGCGAATAATACCATCCGCTCCTCCATCGATGACAAGCAGCCCTCCGTCCTGCTCAGTGAAGCGCTCTTCACGCCGAATGCTTCACTACTCGACAGTGAGATTTCTTCAAAGTTCTCAAGCTCCGGTCGCGGCTCCACGGAGTTTGCCGCCAAGTTCGATCCCAAGCAATTGCCTGACGATTGGCTGGCATTTTCCGGCTACGACAGTGTGATCCTAACCGACGGTGACTGGACAAATATTCCACCCGGCGGGCGCAATGCGATTCTATCATGGGTGAGGATGGGAGGTCAGTTAGTAATCTACGCCACCACCACCGCAACGACCGCCGCGTTGGATTTACCCGCTGAGACCGGATTCGGCAGCATCACCATCGAGCGCATCGCCTCGGATCTTAAACTCGACGCACCGAAGGTGGTGGCCCTCGTGACAAAAAACTCGAATAAGCCAATGCAAGTCTCTAACGCCGGGGACTTTCAAGGATCCTGGCCGCTGCAACAACTGTTCGGTGAGCAGAAATTCCGCTATGCTCTCTTTGTCATCGTGCTGATCATCTTCGCGATCTTGGTGGGGCCGGTGAATCTCTTCGTCTTTGCGAAGTCGGGAAAACGCCACAAGCTTTTCATCACCACGCCCATCATCTCGCTGGCGGCAAGCCTCGTGCTCATCTGCCTGATCATTGTCCAAGACGGCTTTGGCGGTAATGGAATGCGCCGGATTCTCATGGAAGTATGCCCGGACGCCGGGGTGAATGCCGCTTACATTCACCAAGAACAATTCTGTCGGACTGGCGTCCTCACGGGTTCAGACTTCACCCTCAGCCCCCCTGCCCTGTTGCAACCCGTGGCGATCACCGCCACTCGTTGGGCACGCTTCACTCCGGGAAATGGCTCCAAGGGAAACTTCCACCTTCAGCCTAGCGACGGCAAGCTCAAGGCATCTGGAGATTGGTTCCAAAGCCGCTCCGAACATGGCCATGTGCTCGCCACCGTCATCTCCACTCGCGGCCGCATCGAGAAAACCGACGTCCCGGGCACCTACCTATCCACTTTTGAATTCCCTCTCGACACGCTTCTCTATGAAGATGAAACGGGGAAATGGCATCGCGCCGACGGCATCACCGCTGGCAAACGATTTACCCCCACCCCGATCGACGTCGCAACGGCCGTCTCCGCCCTATCGGGTGAGATTAAGGCCTTCGCCGCGCGTAATCAACAGCTTCTCAAAACCGCCATCCAGCGCCCCGGCCACTTCGTCGCCATCACCTCCCAAGCCCCGGGCATCGAGACGAACCCCAGCATCAAGTGGAAGCAAACCCACACCGTCATCACCGGACCAATGATGGGTAAATTTTGAAATGAGAAAGCAGAAAATCCATTCTCCATTTGCCCCAACATTCTCCTCTCCTTCTTCATTTCAACTTTCAGCTTTCCCAATTTTTGATTTTCCACCCCCATGTCCGCTCTTAGAATCAACAATCTCTACCGCTACTTCGGCACCCTCCAAGCCGTCAACGGAGTCACCTTCGAGATTCCGCACGGCTCGGTCTGCGGCTTCGTTGGAGCAAATGGCGCGGGTAAAACCACCACCATGCGGATCCTCGCCACGCTCGATTACCCCACACTCGGCTCAGCCGAAGTCTGCGGGATCAATGTGGTGCATCACCCTGCGGAAGTGCGCCGACTCATCGGCTGGATGCCCGACCACTTCGGAAACTACGAACACATGACCGTGCTTGAGTATCTGGACTTCTACGCCCGTGCGCTGGGCTACAAAGGCAAGGAACGCCGCCAGCGCATCCAAGAAGTCATGGACTTCACCGACCTCGTTCCCCTAGCAGAGCGATTTTCCAACAAACTCTCCAAAGGCATGACCCAGCGTCTCGGACTCGGACGTGCGCTATTACACGACCCGCAAGTGCTGATCATGGACGAACCCGCCGCCGGTCTTGATCCCAAGGCCCGGGTGGAACTCAAGCACCTCATCCGCGTGCTCGCGAAGGAGGGGAAAACCATTTTTATTTCCTCTCACATCCTCTCCGAACTCGGCGAAATGTGCGATTCGCTGCTCTTCATTAACAACGGTCGCATCGTCCATCATGGCGATTCCGAGACGCTCCGCCGTGGCTCCGACACCCTCGGTGGCGTGCTCTATGACGTGCAAGTCGATGGCAAGCCAGACTTGGTTGCCGACAGGTGCGTGCTCCAGCCGAATGTGGAATTCCTCGAAGCCCGCAAACAAGGCGGCCGCATCCGCATCGACACCGAGGACCCGACGAAAGCCGCCGATGTGCTTGCCCGCATGGTCAAGGACGGCCTGCGCATCACCGAGTTCCACCGTGAGCAGCGCAACCTCGAAGACGCCTTCATCGACATCATCGGCCGCCTCGACTCCGGCAAGCCCGCCATCCCTCCGCCGCTACCGGAAGAGGTGTTGAGAGTCGAAAGTTGAGAGTTGAGAGAAAGATCCAGAAGCATCCCTCCATCACTCTTCCTCCAAACTTCTTACTCTCAACTTTCAACTTTCAACTCTCTCCCATGTCTCTCACCCACCTCACTGATTTCCCAGACAAGCTCTCGCCGATGCTCGTCAAGGAACTGCGCCAAGGCATGCGTGCCCGCAGTTTCACGATGATGTTTCTGACTTTTCAGGCAATGCTCGCCGTGATCCTTCTATCGGCGAGCGTATTCTCGGCCACAGACTCCGCCGGATCATTCGCCTCCGGAGTCATCTTCACCGTCTTCACCCTCACCGCGCTGATCATCCAACCGATGCGCGGTGCGAATGCGCTCTCGGTGGAAATCACCGGTAACACCATCGAAATGATGGTGCTCACCCGCTTGAGTGCATGGCGGATCGTCTTCGGAAAATGGATCGCCATCGTCAGCCAGACCGCGCTCATCGTTATCACCATCATTCCCTACCTGATTCTCCGCTACTTCTTTGGTGGGATGATCCTGCTAGGTGAAATGGTCTTCCTTACCCTGATTTTCCTCACCTCCATGGCGCTCACTGCCGTCATGGTTGGTCTATCCGGGAACACCACGAAGATCTTTCGGGTGCTGCCGATCATTGGAATCTTTTCCCTGATGCAGGCCGGTCCGCTGTTTCTCTTTCGCGGTGGATTCAGCAACTTCATGGACTACTGCACTCTCTCGAACTGGGACTCTCGTTTCGCAGTCCTCTCCTACATTTGTTTCATCGGCTACCTCGGGTGGTGCGCGCTTTCTTTCGGCACTTCCGTCATCGCGCCGGTGGCAGAAAACCACTCGACGATCCGGCGTTTGATCGCCTTGGGCCTGACCTGCATCGTCGCTGTGCTCGGAGCCTTCGATTGGGTGGACTACCGGATTCTACCACTGATTTTCGGAATCATTCTCGCCCCCGCCGTGATCACCGCCCTAACCGAGCCGTCCATCATGCTGCCGCCCATTTACAAGCCGTTTCTCAAACGCGGTCTTCCCGGCAAGGTCGCAAGCGTCGTCTTGCTTCCCGGTTGGCCATCCGGCGTCTTCTACAGTTCGCTATTGCTCGCCATCAGCCTCGGAGGAATGGGCCTCGCCGCCGCCTTAAAATCGTATCCCACCTTCGACGAGGAACCACTCATCATCTGCCTAGCCGTGATCGGTGCGGTCCTGCTGCCTGCATTGTTAGCGGCGAATTTCAGTAAATTTGAAAACAAACGTTTCACCAACTTCATCGTCTTTCTGCTGCTCCTAGTTCTCTTCAGCGTTGTCCCTGCGATTTTCACAAATATTAACAACCACGAAAAATACCTCTGGCTCTTTGTTTGGAATCCGCTGGTTTTTATCCCGATGATGCAGCACAGCGCCTTCATGAAAGACCAACTCCTGACTGCCATCCTCATTGTGGATTTCATCATCCTCATTCTGTTATGGCTGACCGCCTTCATCGCCTTTCGAGGCTATCGCGAAGTGTTTGAAGAAGCCGAAAAGGGACTTGCCGAAGGAAACACACCTGCCCCTGAACCATGAATTCCGCCGCCCTCCAGCAATGTCATTCCACCGCACTCGCCGCAGCGGGTCGCGTGCGACTGCCGCTGCGCTCGCGAGTCTGGAAGGGCCAAGCCGGAGAATTCACCGGCGGCGGCACCGGATCCTCGATGGATTTCCAAGATCACCGCGCCTACTCACCGGGCGATGATCCACGTCACATCAACTGGCAAGCCTACGCCCGCACCGGCAGCTACACCATGAAGCTCTTCCGCGAGGAAGTCCGGCCGGTGGTGGACTTGATCCTCGACGCCTCCGAATCCATGTTCTTCGACGCTGCGAAGGCCGCCCGCACCGCAGAGTTATTCTATCTCATCGCCGAGAGTTCCCTAGCCGCTGGTGCCTCGCTCGCGCTCCACGCCGTGCGGGGAGACACCACCTTACCACTCGATCCCGCCACGCTGCGCAGCCACCAATGGCTCGAAGCCGCCCGCAAGCTTCCCGCCACAGACGCCGCGAAGTCCCCCGACCTCACCCGCCTGCCGCTACGCACCAATGCCATCCGCGTTTTTCTATCTGATCTACTCTTCGCTGCTGATCCCGAGCCGATCCTGCGGCATCTCAGCCAGCGCCACGGCAGTGTGATCATTTTCTCGCCATTTCTGGAATCCGAAGCGCGCCCGGAATGGTCTGGTAACTACGAATTTATCGACCCCGAGCGGAATTCCCATCACCCACACCGCATCGAGCCCGCCACCCTGCGGCGCTATCAGGAAGCCTACGTCAATCACTTCGCCCTCTGGAAACAACACGCCCGCCGGCACCAAACCGCCTTCGCCCGGATCCCAGCTGAGGAAGATCTCGCCAGCGTGCTATTCCGCGAAGCGGTCCCAGCGGGAGCACTAGAACCCAGCAAGTAGGAAATCCACGGTCGCCGCAGATCTCGGCTTTTTTACTTTCGATTCACTGCGTGGCAGTAACGCTCAAAATCAGGAATTTTCATCCGCTTTAACCGCCTCATACCCTATTGCGGAGTAAGCGAGTTCCATAGCCGCATCTCGAACCCTGCTTCATGGACGGGCAGATTGAGTTCGACAATAATCTCACCGAAAACGCCACCCGCCCCACCAAGCTCGGCCACAAGAACTGGATGTTCATCGGCGGCGAGCATACCGGCTGGCGTAGCGCAGTGATCTATACATTCGTCGAGCAAGTCCGCCGCCACGGAGCGGATCCCTTCGCCTACTTCGAGTGGGTCTTCGAAAAGCTGATGCACCACCCCGCCCCGGAAGAACTCGAAACCCTACTGCCCGCCAACTGGATTAAAATCCGTCCGGCGGCCTGTCAGACCATCGAAAGCCGGGTTGCATAGATGCCATAGCCGCCAGACCTCTGGCAAAAATGCGAGAGGTGCTCTGTTGAGCGC
>JANPAU010000135.1:0-6302 GCA_031430055.1 Akkermansiaceae bacterium
GTCGAGAAATAGTAACGATCCAGAATCACCACCGTCCCCGCAGCGAGCGCCGGGGCAATCAATTCCTCCACATGCTGCCTGCGGTCTTTGAGGAAATACTCGAGTTCGTCTGCGGGCGATAGCCGACCCGTGGCGGCAGACTCACGCAGCTTCTTCCCCCATGGGCCGGCGGTGGGTTCGCGGCTGAGGACGATCTCGCGGTCGTTTGCCGTGAACCAATCGCCGAGACGTTTCGCTTGGGTGGATTTACCTGTGCCGTCGATTCCTTCGATGACGATCAAGAGTCCGGGCGGCTTGGCCGTGGATGTTGGGGATGGAATGGACGGCAAGGGTTGGTCCATGGATACGGCGAGAGGCGTTAGATTTGGTCCGTGATGAGGAGCGTTGGGAGCTGAGAATCCGGTGACCGCGGCAGACGATTACTCTGATTTGGTGATCGGGTTCTGGACGCGGTAGCCTTCTTTGTGGGCGACATAACCGGCGGCCGCGCCGGCGGCGAGAGGCAGGCAGGACGAAATCGAGGGGATTGCTACAGCAAGAAGGAGTAGCGTGATGAGTCGTGTTTTCATGGGGTCTTGGAGATTGTTTGTTTAATTGAGTCGCGTAAATCCTAGTCACGGCGCTAAAAGGGTCAATTCGTTTTCCGCGCCATTGTTTCGACGTGGTGGCTAGTTTGTTTGTAGATTCAGAGACGTCTCGATCAACCTGATGAAGTCCGCGTGATTTGGAGGAAGGGTTGCGGAGGTATTTTCGCGAACGAGTGCGGAGAGGATTTCTTGGTCGATGATTCCAGCTTGTTCTCCGGCCAGCCATTGGGCGTAGCTGCAAATGAGGGTGGCGAAACGGGCGTCGTCTGATGGCTCGGTATCCGCCTTGTGGAGAAGCGAAACTGGTGGCGAGGTTGTCCCGTCCGCCGACCAGACGAGGGCGCCAAGCTCTCCTCCTGGCATGGAAGGCTCGATCTCGATGGCGAGGGTGGTGTAGGATCCTGCCGTTAGGAGAGTGGGTATTTCAGATGGGGCATCGTCTCTGCCCGGGTTGAAGCCGAGAAGTCGGTAGCGGAGGACATTTTTGAGATTCGGGTGGAAAGCGATTTTGAGATGGCAGTCTTTTTGGCTGTTAGCGCGGGCGGAAATGAGGAGCAGTGTGGCCGAGGGTTTCCACGGGCAGGCGATCATCTCGGTGGAAAGCGTGGCGAGGTGAGTGCTCATCTCGTCATCGCGCTTGTCGGGGTGCCAGTTGTTATTGCTCGACCGGGCGATGGCGGAGGTGCCACTGAGTCTGAGGGGGAAACTGTTGAGAATTTCTTCGAGACGGATGGTATTGTGGGGCGGGAGTTGACCGGCATCACGGATCGATTGGGTGAGCGGTTCTAAGTTAGGTTTTCCAGGAAGGATGGGAAGGTCCAGAGCGGGGAAATCTGCGGCGGATAGGAATCCGGGGTGGGCCGTGGTGACTTGAAGCGGCGCAGGCGGTGGAATGGGAGTGGGCGCTTGGAGAATCACAGGCGTCGCTTGGGGAGTTGCGGGTGTTGTTTGTGAGATCTGGGCTGGCTTCGTCAGAGGCGTCCGGATGAGGAAGAATGCGGCAAGAGCAATTATTGCGGCGGCTGCCGTCGGGATCATCCACGGGTGAAAGCGGCGCAGCGCCTTCTTGTCTGCCGGCTGACTCGAGCAGGCGGCGCGGCGGATGTTGTCGCGCTGGTGGGGGAGAAGTTGGCTTTTCGGAGCGGTGAGTCTTTCTTTGAGGCCGCGCTGGATATCCTGAGTTTCTAAGATTTGTTGTTGGATCGTGGGGGTGGTCTCTGCGGCGAGTTTGACCGATGCGGCTTCGTCGGCATCTAACTCACCGAGCACGTAGGCGGTGATGCGGGGATCTTCGGAATGGAGGTGCATGGAGAAATGAAAAGTTAGGGGCGAAGGTCGTCGGGCAGAATTTCTTGTAAGCGCTTGATGCCGGTGTGGATGAGGAATCCAATGTTACCTGTCGTTAGGCCCGTGATGGTTTGAATTTCCCGGTAGCTGAGATTCTGTTGGAATTTGAGAATGATGACTTCGCGCTGGTTATCGGTGAGGCGTTCCAGATAGCGGGTGAGTTTTGCGAGGCGTTCTTGTTTCTCGATTTCCTCATCAGGCTGGAGGCCGGGAGCTTCGATGTTATTCCACTGGGTATCCGCGAGGAGCTGCTTGCGTTTGTCTTTTCTGAGGAGATCAAGTGCCCGGTTCCGGCAGACGGTGAAGAGCCATGATTTGAGATTTTCCCGGACCTTTTCGAGGTCTTGCTGGCAGAGGCGGATGAAGGTGTCCTGCACCACGTCGCGGGCAAGGTCGACATCGTTGAGGAGGGTGGAGGCATAGCCGATGAGCGAGGATTCGTAGTTCATCATCGCCTGCTCGATGAATTTCTCCCGCGTGGGCGGGTTGGAAGTCGAGGTTGGCGAAAGCACGAGATTCTCAGTGTCAACGGTGAAGGTCGCCAAAACTTTAGGAGTATTTTCGGGAGTTCCAGTCAATTCAGCGGATGAAGTAGCTGAGGTGCTCGAGCTCAAGAGCAAGATCCACATTGTTCACGGTGACGTCGGGCGAAACTTCGAGCATGATCGGGGAGAAATTCAGCACGCCTTGGATGCCAGCGGCGACGAGGCGATTGACGACGGACTGAGCAAACTCGACGGGGACGCAGAGGATGGCTAGTTTTACGGAGTGGATTGCGATGAATGACTCCAGATCGGAATCCGGTAAGACGGGGATGGTGCTTCCCCGCGACCGCGTGGATTCAGGATTGGCGTCGAATGCGGCGATGACTTCGAAGCCTTCCTTTTCGAATCCGTGATAACGCAGCAGGGCGGATCCAAGATTTCCCGCGCCGACGAGGATAACCGGTTGCAGGTGCTCACGTCCAAGGGTCTCCCGAATCATCGAGGAAAGAACTTCGACCGGATAGCCAAGCCCGCGGGTGCCGAATTGCCCGAAGTAAGCGAGATCCTTGCGGAGCTGCGCGGGCTTCACTCCAGCGGCTCGTGCGAGGGTCGTGGAGCTGACGGTGTCCACGCCGTTAGAGGTCAACTTTTGGAGGCAACGGTAATAGATCGAAAGGCGGTAGATTGCCTTTTTCGGGATGTCGATTCGATCGGATTTTTCGAGGGGCTCCACGGCCTAGTGGGGTGGGGGATTAGAGGTTTTCCGGCTTCTGGAGAAGCGCGGAAACTCGGTTGAGCAGGAATCCAGCACCACCGCCATCGACGACGCGGTGGTCGAAGGTGAGCAAGAGATCGGCGACTGTGGCTGGGAGAAATGCTTCCACCTGATCACTCCAGACGGGCTTCTTAATCCCTGCGCCGATGCCGAGAATTAGTGTTTCATTGGGCAGGGGAATCGGTGTGCCGGTGGTGAGTCCGAAGGTGCCGAAGTTCGTGACCGTGGCGATTCCTCCGCTGCAATCTTGCTCGGTGAGACGGCGGCGACGGGCACGGTCCACGAGGTCGTCATACTCGGCGACGAGTTCACATAAAGGCTTCTGATCGACTTTGCGGACGACGGGGACGACCACGCCGTCTTCCACTTGCACCGCCACGCCGATGTCGAAGGAGCGGGGATGGACGACCTTGTCGCCGATGAGGTATCCCGCCGTGGTGGGCGTCTCGGTGAGAGCCAGGGCGAAGGCGCGGAGCAGATAGAGTGTTAATCCCGGCTTAGGCGACTGTGACCGGCGGTGGGCCAGTGCGCGATCTAGCATGAGAGGGAGTCCGACGGTGGCCAGCGGTCGTGTCCAGCTTCTGCGCATGGCATCCGCTACGGCAAGGCGCATCGGCGAGGCGGCAGAGCTTGGCCAGGTGTCGAGGTAGTCGAGAAATCGCTCAAGATCTTCTACCGTGACGCGGCCGCCGGCACCGGTTCCGGCGATGGCGGAGATGTCGGCCTCGCGGATTCCGAGGTCATTCATTCTGGCCCGCATTCTGGGAGAAATGTAGTGCGCACCCATGACGCCTGTGGGAACAGGCAGGCCTTTCACACTGGGAACGACGGCGGGGGCTTCTTCGTAGGCATCCCCGTCGAGGGCGAAGTGCAAGTTGGCCTCAGCGCGATCCGGGCTGTCCGACTGAGTGGAGGCTGTACGTTTTGCCTCGATGGATTCCAAGGATTCAACTCCGGTTCTAGCAACTTCTTCGTCGGTGACATCCAACAGACCCAGCAAGGTTCCGACAGAGTAGGAAATTCCTTCCTGAGCTCTTAATTCCGAAACGACTCCATCGCAGAGGGTGGTGATACCCATCACCGCCTTGTTCGTCTCCACCTCGATAATTTCCTGATCGGTGCGGACGGCGTCTCCCACCGCGATTCCGAGACGGATGACGGTGGCCTCGGCGATGGACTCGCCGAGTTGGGGCATGAGAATGGGGACGGTGGGCATTTTGGGAGAGATCTGAAATCTTCAAAAAGTAAGCAATTTACGAAGGGCCTCGCAAATGGATTCTGGTGTCGGGCGATGTGCGGCCCACAGCTTGGGATGATAGGGGACCGGAGTGTCGCGGGCGTTTAAGCGCTGCGGCGGCGCATCCAAGAGGTGGAATCCTTCTTCGGTGACTCGGGAAATGACCTCTGCGGTGACGCCGCCCCATGGGAAGGCTTCACCTAAGGCTAACAGCCGACCGGTTCGTGCGACGGACGCGAGAATGGTGTCTAAATCCAGAGGCTTCACGGAGCGCAGATCGACCACTTCGATTTCCCATCCATCCTGTGCCAAGCGGTCTGCTGCGCGCACGGCTTCATGGACCATCGCGCTGTAGGCCACGACCGTCGCATGTTTGCCGGGACGGATGATTCTGGCTTGGCCGATGGGCAGGTGATCGCCGTTGATCGACTTCGCCTTGAGCCAGCGATAGAGAAATTTGTGTTCACAGAAAATGACCGGATCATCGAGCGCCACGCCGTCGATGAGCATGTGGTAGGCGTCCGAGACCGTCGCAGGTGTGAGTACGACGAGTCCGGGATATTGGGCGTAGATGCCTTCCATGCTTTGACTGTGAAAGGGGCCGGAGCCCGGAGTGCCGCCGGAGGGTAGGCGCACGGTGATCGGGATCGGCATGCCGGTCCGATAGAAATGAGTCGCCGCTTGGTTGACGATTTGGTTAAAGGCCAGCGATGAAAAATCTGCGAATTGCATTTCCACGATCGGCCTCATCCCTTCGATCGCCGCTCCCACGGCCATGCCGATCATCGCATCTTCGGAAATCGGCGCATCGAAGACCCGGTTAGGAAATTGCTCTGCGAGGCCTTTGGTCGCCTTGAAAGCACCGCCGAATCCGGCGATGTCTTGGCCGTAGAGAAACACGCGGGAGTCCTCGCGCAGGAGCTTTTCCTGTGCTTCGCGGATGGCGTCGATGTAGGTTACACTCACTGGGCGTTTGACGGGGAAAGGGGAAAACGGGTAGATAAGGCGGTCCAGTCCTCGCGATACGGATCAGGCACGGCTTCCTGTTGGGCTTGAGCCACCGCCCGCTGGACTTCGTCGGAAAATTCATCCTGCCAAGCGAGGATCTCCTCCACGGTTGCGACGTTATTTTCCACTAATTGGCGCATGGCCACCTCGATGCAGTCGCGCCCGTAGTGGCCGCTGCGCAGCTCGACAGGCACGTAAGAGCCGTCATCATGTTCGCCGTGGCCAGATAGTCGGAGCAAGCGCGCGACCACTAACTGCGGCCCGCCGCCTTGGCGAGCGCGCTGGACGGCCTCGCCAATCACCGAGGCGCAGGCGAGTAAATCCGTGCCATCGACTGAAAATCCACCCACGCCGTAACCTGCGGCTTTTTCTACAAGATCGGTGCAGGCGAATTGCCGATGATTCGGAGTGGAGTAAGCGAATTGATTGTTTCCCACGACCACTACCATCGGCAGATTTTCGATCGCTGCGAGATTTAAACCCTCATGAAATGCTCCCGTGGAAGTTGCTCCGTCGCCGATACAAGTCGCACCCACTCGTCCGGCGAGTGTCCCTTGGAGGCGTTTCGCGAAAAGCATGCCTGCGATGACCGGAACTTGCGCCCCGAGGTGGGAAATCATCGCTGGCATTCCCATTTCAGGGCGCCCGCGGTGGATGTTCCCATCTCGTCCGCGCATCGGACCCTCGACTGAGCCGAGGTAAGTTCGGGTGCAGTCGATCAGCGGCTCGCCGAAAGCGGTGCGCCCGGCCTGGTCACGGATCAGCGGGGCGAAGAAATCCGTGCCCTGGATCAAGCAAGTGCCGAGTGTGGCGCTCACCGCTTCCTGACCGCGTCCCAGATACACGCCGCCGACGATTTTGCC
>JANPAU010000136.1:0-3932 GCA_031430055.1 Akkermansiaceae bacterium
GTTAAGGCGGCGGCTTCTTTTAGCATTTCCTCGTCGATTTCCACCTTCACCGTTTGCAGGTGAGTCCTGCCGAAAGCGTCTTGCACCGGCATTGGCGCATCACCCCGAGTCCCTGCGCCGATCGTGTAGATCTTGATGCCAAGCGCTTTCGCCGCCTCGGCTGCGGTGAGCGGGTTCACCGCACCGGCGTTGTTGACGCCGTCGGTGAGTAGAATAATGATCCGTGACTTGGCGGTGGAATCCTTGAGATGGCTCACGGAGGACGCGATGGCGGAACCGATCGCGGTGCCGTCCTCGACTTGGCCCATTTTGACCTCTGCCAGACGTTTCCCGAGAAACTCATGGTCGAGAGTGAGTGGACTAACCATGTAAGGTCGTCCGGCGAAGGCGACCATTCCGAGTCTATCATTCGGGCGTTGGCCGACAAATTTTGCGACGACGTTTTTCACGACTTCAAGTCGATTGACTGGCTTGCCTTCGAGTTCGAAATCCAGCGCTTCCATCGAGCCGGATACGTCAAGCGTTAGAATGATATCGATCCCGCTGGCTTCGATCTCTGAGGAGCCTTTTCCGAAACGCGGCCTGGCGAAGGCGATGATCAATAGCGCGAGCGAGAGCAGTCCGATAAACGCGAGGAACCCGCCGATCTTGGAGCGCGTTTTTGCGCCGACGTGGATGGCATCGTCGGTCGACGGCATCCGGATCGCAACAGGCTTGCCCCAACGGCCCTTCCAGACCGCTAACAGCGGAAGGAGCAACAGGAGAAAGAGCAACTCCGGATGAAGAAATTGAAAACTCTCGGTCATGGAGTGAGGGCTTTGGACGTGGAGTTTACAAACCCACGGGCGGCGTTGATGAGGTCGCCGCGCTGAGTGGAGTCAAGATGAGATCCCGCAAATTTCGCGAGGTCGCAAGACTTCAAAAACGTCCTCAAGTGGTCACTCTCGCCGATGAGTGATTCACTTCCTTCCTTGGCCAGATCTCGCAGAAATTCTTCGGTCGTCCGGCGTGGCGCGGCGAGGCCGAAACGCGCGGCGATGTATTGCCTCATCGTCTGCGCGGCACGATTTGCGAAGGCCTCTGCGGCGAGGGCTTCGCGATTGGCCTCAAGCTCGGTGAGTGAGGCAAGAGCGATTTCCGGTGGACTCTTCATGCGCTGGTTGCGAACTCGTTTTTTCCACAGATACGCTGTAATAGCGAGCAAGACAACTCCACCACCGATGCTCGCCCATAGAACGATGGGTGGCTTCGGCGGCACAGAAATCTCGACCAGTGCCTTGGGACCACGAATATCCTCAGCGGCATCTGGAGCCTGTGCGGATAGATTGCAGATGAGCGCCGCCATCAGGAGAATGCGGAAGACATGTCGAGACATCGAATAGAGATTGGACATTTTAGGAAATAGGTCAGCCCGAACGTTGGCGACGGCTGCGGAAGAAGCCCATCAACTCGGGCATCCAATTTTGACCGTTGGTGAATTGCAGTAGATCCACACCCAGTGAGCGAATGCGTGTGGCAGTGAGTTCTCGACGCTCGCGAGATTGTTTTTCAAAATTCTCGCGAACTTTCGTGCTTCCGGTATCTATCTCGACGACTTGACCACTTTCCGCATCCTCGATGCAGATTCGGCCCACATCCGGTAGCGACTCCTCGCGTGGATCGGTGATTGAAACGGCGATGACATCGTGTCGGCGATTGGTCACTTGCAGCTTGTTGCGTAGAAGTTTCAAACGCTCTTCAAATGGCGCGCCGAGGCAGAAGTCGGACACGAGAAATATCACGGCTTTCCGGTGGATCACTTGGTTGGCGAAATCGAGCGCTTTGGCGATGTCTGTGCCACGCTTCTCCGGTTGAAAAAACAAGGTCTCGCGGATCAAGCGCATGATGTGCATCCGTCCCTTGCCCGGTGGAATGTATAACTCAACTCCATCGCTGAAGAGAATGAGGCCGACCTTGTCACGATTTCGAATCGCCGAGGCAGCAAGCACTCCGGCCGCTTCGGCAGCAAGCTCACGCTTGGAATCCACCACCGAGCCGAAGTCCGAAGACGCACTAACGTCGATCATCAGAAGAATCGTGAGTTCCCGCTCTTCGGTAAAAAGTTTTACATGTGGATCGCCAGTGCGGGCGGTGACATTCCAGTCGATGGTCCGCACGTCATCGCCCGGGACGTAATTCCGCACCCGGTCGAAGTCCATGCCACGGCCCTTAAAGATGCTGGCGTAGCGACCTGCTAGCGAGTCATCCACGAGCCGGTTCGTGCGGACTTCCATCCGCCGGACACGGCCGAGAATTTCCGCTGCGCGGGCCTCGTCCTTGATACTGATAGGCGTGCTAGGCTTGTGCGGGATCATGAAGGAAAAAATTCAAGATTCATCTGTGAGTGCGATGATAAATCAAGGCACTGGCAGTTCATCGAGAATCCGAGTGATGATCTGCTCGCTATTCAGCCCTTCCGCTTCTGCCTCGTAAGTGACCGTGACGCGGTGGCGCATGACGTCCATAGCTACGTTTTTTACATCGTGAGGCGTGACATAGGCACGACCGTTGAGGAAGGCATGGGCTCGGCTTGCTAGAGCGAGGTTGATGGTGGCACGCGGCGAGGCTCCCACGCGGATGAGCGGCGCGATGTGGATGCCATATTCGTCCGGGCGTCGCGTCGCGTGGACCATGCGGACGATGTAGCGTTTCACTTTTTCATCCAGATAGAGATTATTCACCACGGTGCGCGCCTGCTGGATGGCTTCGAGGCTGACGATGGACTGAGGCACTGGCATTTCCTCGGTGGTCCCTGCGAGATCGAGCACTCGGAGTTCTTCTTCCTCGGTCGGATAGTCCATGACCACCTTCATCATGAAGCGGTCTAACTGGGCTTCGGGAAGTGGATAGGTGCCCTCTTGTTCGAGTGGGTTCTGAGTGGCGAGCACGAAGAATGGCGATGGCAACGGGAAGGTTTGCTCGCCGATGGTGACTTGTTTTTCCTGCATCGCCTCTAGCAGCGCACTCTGCACTTTGGCTGGGGCACGGTTGATTTCATCCGCGAGGATGAAATTTGCAAAAACGGGACCATGTTTCACGCGGAATCGGGCTTCGCGCGGATCGTAAATTTCCGTGCCCACGATATCGGCGGGAAGCATGTCTGGGGTGAACTGGATGCGGTTGAACTTGGCGTTCACGAGCGAGGCGAGGGTCTTGAGGGCGAGGGTTTTCGCGAGACCCGGCACGCCTTCTAGCAAGATGTGGCCTTTTACCATTAGAGAAATGAGTAGGCGGTCAACGAGGTCGCTCTGGCCGATGAGGTAGCGGCCGATTTCGCTGCGAAGTGGGTGAATCCAGTGCGAGGCCTCGCGCACAAGAGCTTCCGCATCCGCTTGGTTCATGGGCGGTGCAGGGTGATTTTCTATTTCAGATGTCATGATTCGATTTCGTTGATTCTAGAAAGGTGGGCAGAGTTGAGGGTGCCACGCTGAACTAGCGACGGGGTGCCCGAAGCTCGTCTAAATTGTGTCTTTGCCACCTCCATGCGACAAACTTTGTAGTAATCTGCTTGGATAGCCCCTCGGACAGCAAGAGATTCCCAACTCGTTTATCCAATTTCCTTCCGTAAATCTCTCGCGCTCCAAATGACCCCGACGGCTCCGTTTGCCGAGCCTCGCAGTTTCCTCGCTCCGTCCTTCCTCTTCGGACCGAAGCGCTCTCGGTCTTTGTGAAATACTTCATCAACAAATTCCCTGCTGCCGATGATCGCACCATCGGTGAAGTAGCGCACCCGGCAACGCAGCATCTTGCCAATCGCCACCTCTTGGCCCCGCTGCAAGGCTTGAAGTTCGGCAGCGGCTACGATCTTTTTCATGCCCTTTTTCAGCACTTTCACATCGCGCTCACCTTCTGAGTTGATGACTTCCTGGAGTTTTTCCTGGCCGTCTTCAAGC
>JANPAU010000137.1:0-5083 GCA_031430055.1 Akkermansiaceae bacterium
TTCTTTTCCTTGTCGCATTCCTTGTCGCATTTTTCAGCAAGGGTGCCTTCTTCCTTCTTCTCCTTATCGCATTCCTTGTCGCACTTCTCGGCTAGAGTGCCTTCTTCTTTCTTGGTGTCGTCCTTCTTCTTGTCCTTGTCCTTGTCGTGATCTTTATCACCTTCGCATTTGCCGCAATGGGCAAGGGTGCCTTCTTCTTTTTTGTCTTTGTCACAATCCTTGTCGCAATCCTTGGCGAAGGCAGCGGGGATGATCATGAATGATGCGCAGAGCGCGGTGAGGATGAGTTTCATAGTATTAGTTAGTTTCAGTGTTGGTTGATTTCGGGATTAACTTACCCAGCATGAGAGAGGAGCAAACAAAAATTATTCAAAAAAATTATTCCCTTACCCCAATTTCATCTAGATCCGTCGAATAACGCCACCCAATTGAGAAATTTTCTATGAAATCGTAGTTTTTTAAATGGTCTCAAGAATTCGTAATTGAGCTTGGCCCGCAAAGAGTTCTGGCCTATTCCCCCCATCCTTCTGTGTCGTTTTCCATTCTCGCTACCGATCCCTCCAACTCCGCTCGCCGCGGCAGCTTGGTATTGCCCCATGGCACCGTGGAAACCCCGATATTCATGCCGGTGGGCACTCAAGGCACGGTCAAAACCCTCCATCCGGCGGAATTGGAGCTCTTAGGCTCCCAAATCATCCTCGGAAATACCTACCACCTCTGGCTCCGCCCTGGCCACGAGTTGATTCGCGATCTCGGCGGACTCCACGGGTTCAGCACTTGGCAAAAACCCATGTTGACTGATTCTGGTGGTTTCCAAGTCTGGTCGCTGGCGAAATTGCGCAAAATCACCGAAGAAGGCGTGCGCTTCCAAAATCACCTCGACGGCTCGAAAATGCTGCTCACTCCCGAGCTCAGTATGGAAATCCAAGGCGCACTGGGGTCCGACATCGCGATGCTCTTCGACGAATGCCCGCCCTATCCCTGCGATGAAGAATACGCCGCCAAATCCCTCGCCCTTACCAGCCGCTGGGCTAGGCGCTGCAAGGACTGGGTGACCGAAAATGAACCACGATCCGGCACCGGAAGACAACAACATTTCGGCATCGTCCAAGGCTCGGTTTTCGCCGATCTCCGAGAACAATCCGCGCGAGAACTCGTCGAACTCGACTTCGACGGCTACGCCGTCGGCGGAGTCTCGGTGGGCGAGCCCGAACATGAAATGTTCCGCGCCATCGATAATGCCGTACCGTTTTTACCCCTCAATCGACCCCGATACGCCATGGGCTTGGGAACTCCGCCACAGATTCTTGAGATGATCTCACGCGGGGTGGATATGTTCGATTGTGTCATGCCCACCCGGATCGCCCGCCACGGAATGGCGATGACGCTGGATGGCCCCATCAATATTAAGAACCTCATCCACGCCAAGGATCCGCGGCCGATTTGTGAAAGCTGCCACCCCCACGTCGCCGGATTTTCCCGGGCCTACCTGCGGCACCTTTTCCGTGCTGGTGAAATCCTAGGTTTGCGGTTGCTTTCCTTCCACAATCTGCATTTCTACCTGTCCCTCGCCGCCGGGGCACGAGATGCTATCTCCGCAGGCGACTTTTCGGCTTATAAAGACTCTTTCATCCAACGCTACACACGATCCCGTCCTCTATGACTCCTATCCTCGCAATTATCGACATCTCCATCATCGCTGAAGCAGCTACAGGCACAAAAGGCCCGGAAAGCATTCTTGGCAGTCCCTTCGTCATGATGGGCTTGATGGTGGTCATGTTTTACTTCCTCCTCATCCGCCCGCAGCAAAAGCAACGCAAGGAAATGGCCGCGCGCATCGCATCGCTCCAGTCGGGCGACAAAGTGGTAACCACCTCGGGCATCCACGGCATCGTCCACAACGTCAAGGAGCACACGGTGGTGATTAAAGTCGCTGAAGGCACGATGCTGGAATTCGACAAACCTGCCGTCGCAAACGTCCATAAAAAGGAGATCTCCTCGACGAAATAAGAACCCTCCCGGATTTCACACCCCAGTTTTTGGACTCACTCAACTGATTTTTCACCATGTTAGCCGTCACCTCAATTTTCAACGATCCCTTGCTTCTTTTGCTGGTTGGGATTTCCCTGATGATCTTGTTCTTCTGGTATTTCGCCACAGATATCGAGCGGAGAAAGAGAAACGTCGGGACAGTTCTACTCATCGGCGTCGTCGCGCTGTGTCTGCTAGCAGCCAGCCCGCCCAAGGAGCGACTCAAGGGCGGCATCGATATTTTAGGAGGTTCTGCATTCTCACTGCGCATCCAGCCGCGGGAGTCTGACGACGGCGAAAAAATGCCGATCACCGAGTCCCAAGTGGAGCAAGCAATCATCGTTATCGAAAAGCGCCTCAACAGCATGGGAAATGCCGAGCCTCTGATCGCCCGTCAAGGGTCAGATGGAATACTCGTCCAAATGCCGGGTGCCACCACCGAGGAGTCTGCTAAAATTCGCGATACGCTAGAAAAAGTCGCGAAACTCCAACTGCATAAAGTTAGCCCACGCAACGATGAAGTCGGAAGCGACGGCAAGACCCTTGCCCAGCAGGTTCTCGAAGGCTCGATGAAAGAACCGGGGTTTCTCGCATTCAATCAAAAGAGTAAGGATCAGGATGGCAAGGAATTCCAGCGCCCCATCCTGCTCAAACGGGTCGCCGCACTCGGTGGTTCAGACATCGCCAATGCGACCCCCTCTCCCCAGCAAAACGACGCTGTCGCCATCACGCTCAATAGCGGCGGCGAAGATAAAATGATCGCCCTCACCAAGGACATGCGTCCTGGAGTGGACCGCATCGCCATCGTCCTCGACGGCGAGGTGATCAGCGCCCCGGTTGTGAACCAAGTTCCGCTTGCCAAACAATTTGTCATCGAGGGCCTCAACGAACCCGGCGAGGTCCAGAGCCTTGCGAACTCATTGATGAATCCGCTTGAAAATGCCCTGGTCGTGGAAGAAATGCGAACCGTCTCTCCCACCCTCGGCGCCGCCGTGGTCCAGCAAGGACTCGTCGCTGGTGGCCTCGCCCTCGGAATGACTTTCATCTTCGTATTACTCTATTACCGCGTATCGGGCTTGATCGCAATCTTCGGCCTGATCGTCAATCTCGTCATTCTCTTCGGCGTGATGGCCATGTTCGGCTTCACCTTCTCGCTGCCCGGCATCGCCGGCATCGTGCTTACCATCGGGATGGCGGTAGATGCCAATGTTCTGATCTACGAACGTCTCCGCGAGGAAATCGCCAGCGGCAAACCACTGAAGAACGCCATCGAAGTCTCATACGAAAAGGCATTTACCGCCATTTTTGACTCGAACCTTACCTCGCTCATCACCGCAGTCATTCTCTTCTGGCTGGGCAGCGGCGCAATCAAAGGCTTCGCCGTCACCCTCACCATCGGACTTCTGGCTTCCATGTTCTCGGCGATTCTTGTGACCCGCGTCCTCTTCCGCTGGGGAATTGATTTCGGGCTCTTCAAGAAACTCACCTTCGCCAACCTCATCAAGTCCGCTAACTACGACTTCATGGGCAAACGCCGCCTCGCGATCAGCCTCGCAATCGCAACCTTAGTCATCTCATTCGCCGCCTTCGGAATCCGCGGTGAGCGCGCCTTAGGCATCGACTTCACCGGCGGCACCCGCATCCAATTCCTGCTCGGTAAGGAGGCCAGCGTGACACTCAACGAGGCCCAGCAGGTCCTCAGTAAAATGACGCTTTCCAAGGCAGCCTACCCTCAGATTGAAAGTAATTTGACAACGGGCGCCATGTTGACCGTCCGCACTGCCACACCAGACGCAAGTGCTGTCATCAAGACCTTGAGAGAATCCATCCCAGTGCTTGGAGAGAAGAAGCCAGACTCCGAGAATTACAAAATCGACGCCAGCCAAGAGGAAGTCTCTGCCGTGATCGGAGGCACCTTCCTCACCCAGTCGATCATCGCCATCGCACTCGGTCTCTTGGGAATCGTGCTCTACATGACGGCGCGATTTGAATTCTCATTCGCTCTCGGCGGATTTGTCGCCATTTTCCATGACATCATCATCTGCGTGGGCGTCGTCGTCCTGATGGGAGGCGAACTCTCAATGATCCACGTCGGCGCGGTCCTCACCATCGCCGGATACTCGATCAACGACACCATCATCGTCTTCGACCGAGTCCGGGAAACACTTCTGATCCGAAGCGGCTCGGTTGAAAAAATCATGAATGAAGCGATCAACGCCACCCTGTCCCGGACAATCCTAACATCGGGTGCGACTTTGATCAGTGTGGCCATCCTCGGCTTCCTTGGTGGCACTGGCTTGCGGGACTTCGGCCTGATCATCTTCATCGGCATCATCGTCGGCACCTTCTCCTCGATCTTCATCGCCTGCCCAGTTGTCCTCTGGTGGAGCAAGCGCAAAGGCGGCAGCCTCCATGAAGACGTGATGGCGTCCGCAGCGAAAGCAGAAGCGCTGTCTGCGGCCCCTTAAAAGGTAAACTCCCGAAAAACCCGTGGAGCTTACCCTTCACGGGTTTTCTATTTCCACTTATTGGTCATCGTCAGATAGTCTCGAAGAACTATTCCGATTCCGCCGCCCGGCAAATTTCGTCAAATTCTAAGCCCAAGGCTCGGCACCAACGGCGTAACACTACTATCCCGGGTTCGCTTAATCCGCGTTCTGACCGGGACAGATGCCCGTTACTAACTCCCATCGCTTGTTCCAAATCCCGCAATGTCACTCCTTGAGCCTTTCGCGCTTGTTTCAGTTTTGAAAGAAACCTCCGCAGATACGCCTCGTCCGGGTCGCCAGACCCAAACGAACCAGAATCTTCACAGGCGAAAAAACAAGACACCTCGCGAGCCTAAGCAACCACGGACAGCGCTGTAGGAATTTCCTCCTTGCTGTTTATGAACAGCAAGGCAGACTCTTGCCCGTTGCTGGTAACTTGAACGGTGATGATATCATCGAGTGACTCCTATTTCCCTCCGCCACTTTTTTTTCTTAAGCTTTAGGAAAGAATATAATCATGAAATCCCTCCCCATTTGCCTCGCATTGTCATGCGGACTGCTGC
>JANPAU010000138.1:0-4764 GCA_031430055.1 Akkermansiaceae bacterium
ACGGGCGATGCACGAGGAAATTTTTTTAATCCGCTAGGTAGCGAAACGGCGAATGGCAGGACGAACCAACCTAGAATGCCTATCATCGTCAGCGTGCCGACGATGCGGAGAATTCTGCGTCGCCCATTTCGTTTCACCTTCAAGCCCTGAATGATGGATGGAATCCCGGAAAAATAAATGGAAATTTAACGATTGGAAAGGAGGTCTGATTTCGCTCGTATCTTCGGCGTATGAAAAAACATATACTGATTTTGGGTTGTGCGGTCGGTTTATTCATCGTGCCGGCACGGGCGGCGGATGAAAAAACCACGGTTTTACATGATCAAATGGAAGCCATGAATGATGCGTTCAAGGCCTTCCGTCGGGAGACCGATCCGGTCAAGGGGGCGACGCAAGCTCGCTTGGCGCAGCAAGCCGCACTCAGGAGCGCGATGGAAGTGCCTGAGATGGTCAAGGCCATGCCAGAAGGGCCAGACAAGGCGAAGGCCCAAGTCGCTTACCATAAAATGATGGGCAAACTTTTCGTCACGCTTTGCGAAGTGGAAGAAGCATTTCTCAATGGAAAAATCGATGACGTTGCCAAGATCGTGGACTCGCTTAAAGAGCAGAAAAAAGCGGGCCACGACAAGTTCATGGAAAAAGACGAGGAGTGATCATTTCCTAACGTTTATCCCAAAAATCAAAAAAAGGCCCGGATGCAGATCGCGTCCGGGCCTTTCTTTCGAAATCTAACTTACTCGACGATGACGCGGGTGCCCGGCTTCACTTTCGAGTAAACTACCGGCATCGTGGCGCTTGGTCCACGGATGCAGGCGTGGGATGCGGGGCGGCGCCTGACCGGACCGATGTGGTGGCCAACGCCATCGTTGGTAAGGCGCATCCAGTAACGCATCGAGGCGCCTTCAAATTTCCCGCCCTCGGGAATCGCGTCGAGGGTGGAGTCTGCGTCGCTATTGACCACTTCTCCTGCGGCGTCGTAAATCCGGCCATACTTGTTGGATCTCTTATCCACCGTTTTTTCGAGGATGTAAAAGGTGCCAACGGGCGTCGGGCGGCTTGGGATGCCGGAGCAAATCGGGTAGTCTAAGACGACTTCCTCACCATTCATCAGGAAGCCGCGCTGCTGCTCAAGACTGATTTTGATGGAGGAATTTTCGGGGTTGGTTTGCGAAAAGAGCTGCTCATTTTTCCAGACCGAGTAAGTCTTCGGATAGGTCGGCTCGGCTTTGAAATGGTCATAGGTTCCCGCCGGGTAAGGATTTACAAATTTGCCGTCTTTCGTGACCGCTGGGGTGGGCTTCTGGTTCGCGCAACTCGCCAGCAAAAGCGTGGCAGCAGCAGCAAGGATCTGGCTAGAAATGCGGATTGAAATCATGAAATAACGAGGTGGGACGGGCGGAACTAGGCGAGATTGATTCGGAATGCAATCCTCATGCTTCGATCTCGCTACGAAAAACGCCCGCCTCCTTCGCAGGAAGCGGGCGTGGTGAATTGAGAATCAGAGGATTACTTCGATGAGGAAGTGAAGCTCGCTTGGCTGGCGCCTTTCTTGATCTTGCTCGACTTGATCCAGCTCATGGTCGAGCGGAGTTTTTCGCCGACTTTTTCGATCGGGTGCTGCGCTTCGGCCTTGCGGATCGCGTTGAAGTTCTTGTTGCCGGCCGCGTATTCGGCGGTCCATTCCTTGGCGAACTTGCCGTTCTCAATGTTCTTGAGTTGGGCAACCATGCGCTTCTTGACAGAAGCGTCGATGATCTTGGGACCAACGGTGACGTCGCCGTATTCCGCAGTTTCGGAGATCGAGAAACGCATGCCGGCGATGCCTTGTTCGTTCATCAGATCGACGATGAGCTTGAGCTCGTGAAGGCACTCGAAGTAAGCCATCTCGGGCTGGAAGCCAGCCTCGACGAGTACTTCGAAACCAGCTTTCACCAATGCGGTGGTGCCGCCGCAAAGGACGACTTGTTCGCCGAAGAGGTCGGTGACGGTTTCCTCGCGGAAGTTAGTTTCAAACACCCCGGCACGGGCGCAACCGATGCCACCAGCCCAGGCGAGCGCGGTTTGCTTGGCCTTGCCGGAGACGTCCTGATGGATCGCGATGAGGCCGGGAACGCCTTTGCCAGCCACGAATTGCGAGCGCACGGTGTGGCCTGGGCCTTTCGGAGCGACGAGGATCACGTCCACATCTTTCGGGCAGGTGATGGTCTTGAAATGCACCGCAAAGCCATGGGAGAAAAGCAGGGTTTTGCCCTTGGAAAGGTGAGGCGCGATGTCCTTGTTATAAACGGAAGGAATGACGGTGTCTGGAGTGGCGACGAAGATCACGTCAGCAGCTTTGACGGCCTCGGCGGTGTCCATGACCTCGAAGCCGAGCTTCTTGGCAACTTCCCGGGACTTCGACTTCGGATAGAGGCCGATGATGACTTTGAGGCCACTGTCCTTGAGGTTAAGCGCGTGGGCGTGGCCTTGTGAGCCGAAGCCGATCACGGCGAGGGTTTTCTTCTTCAGGGGGACGATGGATGCGTCCTTAGTGGTATAGATCTTCGCGGCCATGGCTGCTCGGTTGGTTGGTTCGATTAGGGCACGCCGCTGCCATCGGGGCAAACGGCGGGGCGGCACACTGGCGAGCCTCGGGGAAGCGGTCAAGTAACAACCCGGATTTCCTGAGTTCGCGGAGCTTTTAATACCCCGACAGTTTGAAAGTCTGGAGAATTGAGTGAATTTGATATCATCAGGCCTCATCCGCAAAATTTGTGAGTGAACTTAGGTTCTGGAAGGTCCCAAGGCGACAGCGCGCATGATGCCAGAGGTCTTGCCAGCGCTGCTCGGATGCCTAGCCTCTCCTTCGTGAACGAAAATTTCCCTGTTTCCCCGCCGCGTGCTTGGGCGGAGATTGATCTTGGTGCCATGCGGCGGAATCTAGCAGTCGCCCGCGAAGTGTATGGTGGCGAGCTGATGGCGGTGGTCAAGGCAGGGGCTTACGGCCACGGGCTTGAGGAAATCGCGAAAGCACTGGCAAGCGAGGACGTCGCGTTTTTGGGAGTGGCGAATGTCGGTGAGGCGCGGCGGATTCGCCGGGCGGGGGTGGAGAAGCGGATCTATCTACTTGGCGCGACTTGGGCGGAGGAACGCGAGGAAATCGTCGCCCGCGGGTGGACGCCTTGCATTTCTTCGCTCGAGGAGGCGGAGCAATTTAACTGCCTCGCTGCTGCCCGTGGGATACGGCTGAAGGTGCATTTGGCAGTGGACACGGGGATGGGGCGCGGTGGATTCGTCACCGAGAAATTGCCCGAGAAGTTAATGCAGTTAGAGCGAATGGAACATTTAGAGATCGAAGGCATCGGCTCGCATTTGCCCTCGGCGGACGAGGACGAGGAGTTCACGCGGCAGCAGTTCGCACGGTTTCATGCGATCATTCACGACCTCGGTGGCGAGTCGCGATTCAGATGGCGGCATCTTTCCAATAGCGCAGGTTTGTTAGGCTTCGATCAAGGTTGCTGCAACCTCTCGCGACCGGGGCTGATGTTGTATGGGATCTCGCCGCTGCCTGGATTTCAGGAGAAACTCGGAACGGTGATGACCTTGAAATCGCGGGTGACGTTGGTCCGCATGCTGCCTGTCGGGCATGGGATTTCCTATGGACGAAAATTTGTGACCACCAAGCCCACGCGGGTCGCCACCATCGGCATCGGCTACGGCGACGGTTATCCGCTGCATGTCTCGGGCAAGGGCGCGGATGTGTGGATCCGGGGGCGGCGCTTGCCGATTCTCGGCCGGGTCACCATGGATCAAATGATGGTGGATGTGACCGCTGCCGAGCAGGTGGCGGAGGGCGACGAGGTAGAAATCTTCGGCCCGAATATCCCGGTGACGGAAATCGCGGAAAAGGCAGAGACCATCGTCTGGGAGATTTTTACCGGAATCACGCCGCGGGTGATGCGGTGCTACATTTGAATAAGCTGGGCTTGTCGAGTGAACTCGCATCTTGAGGGCCTGCACCCGGGTGAGATTCCCAAAATCCGTCTTGACCTGTTCAAACGATCATTCTTTAAAGAAAGGATGAGCTCACAATCGCTATCAGGCCGCCTCAAGCAAACCTTCGGCTACGATGAGTTCCGCCCCTTGCAGCGGGAAATTATGGACGCCTCGCTGGCTGGGCGGGATGCCGTCGCCATCCTGCCGACCGGTGCCGGGAAGAGCCTTTGTTATCAACTCCCCGCGCTCGTCCGCGAGGGGCTGACGGTCGTAGTTTCGCCACTCATCGCGCTGATGAAAGACCAGGTGGATCAACTCGATGCCAGCGGCGTGGCGGCGACATTTATCAATTCATCCCTAGACGGCGAGGAAGCCAGGCGCCGGATCGCCGGGCTGAATGCGGGAAACTATCAACTACTCTACGTCGCGCCCGAGCGTTTGATGCTACCGGATTTCCTCTCGCGGTTGAAGGACTGGAAAATCGCCGCACTGGCGGTGGATGAGGCGCACTGCATCAGCGAGTGGGGCCACGATTTCCGCCCGGAATACCGCCGTCTCAAGGAAGTGCGACAAACGCTGCCGAACATCCCAGTGCTCGCTCTAACGGCCACCGCCACAGAGCGAGTGCGAGAAGACATCGTGCGCCAGCTCGAGCTCCGCGATCCCGCCGTCTTCCTCGCCAGTTTCAATCGCCCGAATTTAAAATACCAAGTCGTCGCGAAATCCGGAGCCGCCGCGCCGGTCGCTATGGCATACCCGCCGAGAGCCTGCTGCTCATCTAACGTGTCG
>JANPAU010000139.1:0-9345 GCA_031430055.1 Akkermansiaceae bacterium
CAGGACTCGCTCCGCTCGCCCTTCCGTTCCATCCCGCAATTCCGCGAAGGACCAACTAAACCATACAACCAACCAGACGGAACAAATCCTCTTCTAGATATTCGCTAACAGTTTGAATCCGCCAGGTCAAAAATCCTTCAACGACACCAACTTTGGTCCATCCTATCCCACAATTTGAATTTTATACGATACCAGGCCGGACCGATAAAACCGCGCTCTCGGCATTGACGTAAGCCATTCATCCCGCTGAGATTCCCGCTCCCGCCGGATAGCGGGCTTTGCCATGGACTACACCGCGAAAATCGCAACCAATGTCGCCTCGATCCCACGCTCGGGAATCCGCGATTTTTTTGAACTCGTGCAAGGCCGCGATGATGTGATCTCGCTGGGCGTGGGCGAGCCTGACTTCGTCACTCCATGGCACATTCGCGAGGCTGCCATTTACTCGCTCGAAAAAGGTCAGACCACTTACACCTCGAACCTCGGCCTGCTCTCGTTGCGTAAATCGATTTCCAAATACGTGGGGAATTTCTTCCACGTGGACTATGACCCGGCGAAGGAAATCCTCGTCACCGTGGGCGTGTCCGAGGCCATCGACATTGCCTTGCGGGCATTGCTCAATCCCGGCGACGAGGTGATTTTCCACGAGCCTTGTTACGTTTCCTACAGCCCGAGCATCGTCATGGCGCACGGCGTGGCGGTGCCGGTGGTGACCACGAAAGAAGACGAATTCTCATTAAAACATGAGGCCGTCGCTGCGGTCATCACGCCACGGACGCGGATCATTTTCATCAATTTCCCGACGAATCCGACCGGAGCCTGTGCTTCACGCGCCGACTTGGAAGGCATCGCAAAACTCGCCATCGAGCATGATCTCATCGTGATGACGGATGAAATTTATAGCGAACTTCGCTATGATGAAACCGAGGAACATCTCTCGATCGCCTCGCTACCGGGGATGAAGGAGCGGACGATCCTGTTGCATGGTTTTTCCAAAGCCTTCGCGATGACCGGCTTCCGTCTCGGCTATGCTTGTGCGCCGCAGCCGATCATTGAGGCGATGATGAAAATCCATCAGTACGCCATGCTCTGCGCGCCGATCATGAGCCAGAATGCTGCGATCGAGGCTCTCGAAAACGGCCAACCCGCGATGATCGAAATGCGCAACAGTTATCATCAGCGGCGCGATTTCCTCGTCAAGCGGCTGAACGAAATCGGCCTCGACTGCCACCTGCCCGGAGGTGCTTTCTACGTCTTCCCGGATATCCGCAGCACCGGGCTAACAAGCAAGGAGTTCGCAATGCGATTGCTGGAGGAGGAAAGCGTCGCCTGTGTGCCGGGCAGTGCTTTCGGTCCGTCTGGAGAAGGTTTCCTGCGCTGTTGTTATGCGACGGCCTTTGAAGACATCCGGACGGCGACGGATAAGATCGAAAAATTCATCGGACGGCTCTAGGCGTGTATGAGCGATGAACCATTGGAAAAAGACTCCGCGCGACTCACTCCTATGCGCCCTAACCCTTATGCCTCACCAGTTGAGACTTCCCGCTCCAGTGTTCTGACACAAGGCACGAAAGATCCCGAGCAGCTCACGCGGGCGCATGTGATCCCATTCGTAGTGTTCATGGTCTTCATGATTTTGTTGCAGCTCGTCGGCGGTTTCATCGAGTGGAAGCACCCGGACGCCCCTTGGTGGCGACAGGATCCGGCGCAGTTCATCTATCCGATTCAGACGCTGGTCACGCTTGGTTTTTTAATCCATTATCGAGGACTTTATAGATTCAACTGGTCGCTGAAGTGGGCGCTTGTCGGAATCGTATTCGGCGCAGTTGGTATTGGCTTCTGGCTTCTGCCCACGGTGCTGTATGAGGCATGGGGCATGACGGGGAAAGCGGAAGGATTGCTCAAGCACCTCGGATTCGCCGAACGTAAAGAGGGCTTCGACCCCGGACTTTTTCAGAACCCTATCGGCTACTGGGCATCATTGATTTTCCGCTTCATCCGGGCTGCCATCGTGGTCGCCTTCGTGGAGGAAATTTTCTGGCGTGGGTTCATGATGCGCTTTGTGTGTGATTGGGAAGGGGACTACTGGAAACAGCCCTTCGGCCGAGCGCGCTGGATTTCCTATGGCATCGTCACGGGGCTTTTCATCCTCGCCCACGCGCCGGTGGATTATGCGGGTGCCTTTATTTATGGCAGCCTTACCTACTTACTCTGCGTCTGGAGTAAGAACCTCGGAGCCTGCGTCATCATGCACGCGACCGCTAATTTTCTGATGGGAGTTTACATCATGAAAACCGGCAACTACGGACTCTGGTAAGAAGATCAAACCCCACCCACTCGATGAACCTTCCGCTACTCCGCATCGCAATCATCGGATGTGGAACAGCGGGTCCAGCAGCTGCAGTGCTACTGAAACGGCTAGGCCATCACGTCGTTCTCTTCGAGCGGGCTGACGAGTGCAAAGCGGTGGGTGCCGGCTTCCTCCTGCAGCCCTCCGGAATGGTGGTGCTCGAGGAGCTTGGAATACTTGATCAAGTGCTGGCTCACGCCGCAAAAGTTGAGCGCCTCCATGTGATCGAGTCCAGTGGTAAGACACTATTGGATTTGAGCTATCAGGAGCTGGGGAACGAATACTTCGGTGCCGGGTTGCACCGCCCCGTGCTGCTGCATCATTTGATCAATGCGATGAATGCTGCGAGTGTCGATGTCCGCTGGGGATGGGAAATTGAGTCGATTTCAAAAGTGAATCTTCGCTGGATTCTTAAGTCGACTCAAGGCGATGAATGTGGCGGCTTCGACCTCCTGATCGTAGCGGATGGAGCGCGCTCCAAGTTCCGTGATCATGCTGGGATTGGCAGTGTTGATAGAGGCTACCCGTGGGGTGCGCATTGGTTTATCGGTAAAAATAATGGTGTGTTCCCGGAAAACGAACTTCACCAAGTCGTCCAAGGAACTCGCCGCCTCGGAGGTTTTCTCGCGACTGGCCGTGATCTCGACGGTGGTCCGCCGTTGGTGAGCCTTTTCTGGAGTATCAAAATCGCCGACGATGAAGCGTGGCGTCTGCGACCGCTCGATGAATGGAAGCAGCAAATCCTAGAACTCTCTCCCAAGTCTGCGGACCTTCTATCGCAAATTTCCTCCTGGGACCAAGTCCTCGTGGCTCGCTACGGCGATGTGCGGATGCGCCGGTGGTATGGGCAGGGGATTGTCGTGATCGGCGACGCAGCCCATGCGATGAGTCCACAGCTCGGACAAGGGGTGAATCTCGCCCTAGCAGATGCCTCGTGTCTTGCGGATTGCCTATCTCAGTATCCGTTGGAGCAGGCATTGACCCAGTATCAACGACGTCGTTCGCTCACTCTGCGTTACTACCAATTTGCCACCCGTTGGCTAACCCCTTGGTTTCAGTCCGATCATGAGTGGTTGACTTCACTCCGCAGAGTTTTCTTTGGATTAAGCGGCAAAATCCCATGGGCTCGGTGGTTAATGACCCTTTCGATGGCTGGATTGGTCGATTTGGAAGGACGTTTCGCGAAAAAACGCTGAATTTGTCTCAGCTGCATTGCTCGTGGGGATGGCGAGGAAAGAATTTATCTCCCGCACTCAGGTTTTCCTTGTCAGGTCCAGCGCCGTTCTTCATACATCCGCCCCGCGCAAGCGGAATGGGTAGATGCCCGAGTGGCTAAAGGGGGCAGACTGTAAATCTGCTAGCGAAAGCTTACGTTGGTTCGAATCCATCTCTACCCACCATTTTCAAAGTCAACGACTTGGGGAGCCGAAAGGCTCCCCATTTTTACCACCTTTTCCGGTCCCGGGTGGTCAACGGAGGTGGTCAATCTGCCCACCTCAGAAACCCCAACGAGGTGAAGAGCGCCTTCAACAAGCTGATCGAGCAAGACGAAATTTTTTTCTGATATTCATGCAAAGTAATTTTGAGTTCGGTGATCGCCATATCCGTCTACCGGAGCACTTGTCACGATACGCCCTCGCGTGCGGTGTCATGGAGCAGATCGTTATCAGGGCGGGGAGTATTCCATCACGGCGTGCCGCAATGGCACGCCGAAGCGTTTCGAACTCGATCTTGCCAATTGTCGTTTTAATATGATCCAGCTGCAAGAGGGCAAGAGGTGCGCCATCGATACGGATCTCCCTGCGCGTTCTCTGCCGATGCCGCCGCCGGACTGATCGAGGCCAATTCATGGACATTCAAAGAACCGGACAACTACGTCAGTAGTGCTGATCAGGTAAGGGCTCCACAAAGTAAGTCGCATTCTTACAGGCATTGGAATTTATTCCGCCTCATAGCTCATGCGGAGTCGGTCAAATTAAGGACTTCTCCCGCCGACAGTCCACTTGTGCGCAATACTGCGATGGATTGGGCTTCGCTGCGTTTCGCGAGGCGATTTCCCTGCTCATCGAGCATCAGCGGGTGGTGGAAATAGACCGGCTCTGGGAGTTTGAGAAGGACTTGCAGCACGCGATGGACATGGGTGGATGCGAGTAAATCCTCGCCGCGGGTGATGTGGGTGATTTGCTGGAAAGCGTCATCCACTACCACCGCCAGATGGTAGGCGGTGCCGATGTCTTTGCGGGCGAGTACGACATCTCCGAGTAAATCTGGGTTCACCGGAATTTCGCCGAAGCGTAAGTCTCGAAAGGTGAGGGGACCGGTGATCTCGGCGGCTCGACTGGAGTGAAGCCGCCAAGCGTATGGGATACTTGAAGCCATTTTCTCAAGGGCTTGATCGTTTGTTAGCTTGCGGCAGGTGCCCGGATAGATCGGTGACTCCGGTCCCTGTGGTGCGGCTCCCATGCGTGCCCATTCTTCTTGGATTTCCCGGCGGGTGCAGAAGCAAGGATAGGCGAGGCCCCGCTCGCGCAGTGAGTCGAGTGCTGCGGCATACGCTGTGACCCGTGAGGTTTGGCGCAGGGCTTCACCTTCCCAGTTCAATCCTAGCCAGCGCAGGTCTTCCTCGATGAAGTGATAGAATTCCTCACGCACCCGGGGGCCGTCGATGTCTTCATGTCGCAGCAGGAAAATTCCATTCGCGTCTTGGGCGAGGGAAAATGCGACTCTCGCCGCCAAGACATGGCCGAGATGCATTCTCCCCGTGGGGCTTGGTGCGAATCTCGTGCGGACCATTTTTTTCAACGAGCGAGTGACTGGATGAGCTGCCGTGCCTCGGCGAAGTCCGGGCTCAATTGCAGAGCGAGTGCGGCCGCAGCAAGTGCTTCTTGTTTCTGGCCGAGGCGGGCGTGGATGGTGGCGCGGGCGTAAGGAATCGCTGAGTCGTTAGGGTCTGCGGCTTCGCCTTGTTGTAGTGCGGCGATGGCTTCTTGAGCTTGGTTCATGCTGCTGCGGGCGAGGCCGAGATTATACCAAGCACGGGCATAAACGGGATCAAGTTTTACGGTTCTTTCTAGTAGTCTGATGACCTCGGCTGAGGCGCCTGCTTCGCTGAGGGCGAGTGCGAGTTTGTAGGTGTATTCTGGGTTTTCCGGATCGAGGCGGATAGCTTCTTTGAGTGAGGCCACCGCGCCTTGGGAATCGCCGCTGGTGCTGAGCAGGATGGCGAGATCGTGATGGAAGGGCGGTGAATTCGGATCCCATGAGATGGCCTTACGCATCTGGCGGATGGCACCCGGAGTGTCGCCACGGAGCATGGTGAATTGGCTGAGCTGCATGCGCCCGGTGGGTTGGTCGGCATTGATGTCGAGCATGTGGACCAGTTCGCGACCTGCGCGGGTGGTGAGATCGAGTGTGTCAACAAGTGCCCAAGCGGCGGCGATGCGGATGGAGCGAGCTGGGTCATCCAGCAGTGGTTGAAGGGCGGCACGGACCTCGGTGTTGTTCGAGCGGACGAGATTTCCTAACGCTCGGGCAGCGGCTTCGCGGACGAAGGGGCTGGCGTGGGTGAGTTGGTTGAGCAGGGCTTGGGCCACGGCTGGATCATTCACCCAGCGCGCTAACAAATGGCAGGCGGTGGCTTTCCAAGCGGGGATTTCCTCGCTGGCTAACAATTTGATGAGCCCGTCGCGGGCGGTGGGATCACCCCGGCGGGCATTGGCCACGAGCAGGGCGCGGGTGCGAGAGGCGCGAACGGGCTTGTCGCCAAAGAATTTCTGGTTTGCTGCGATGGCCCAGTCGGTATCTTTGTCGGTGTGGCACTTGTTGCAGGCGTTAGGGACTCCGAATTCCTTGGTGAGCTTGGGATCGGGGATGCTGAAACTGTGGTCATGGCGCGGATCGCGCTGCATGTAGACGGTGACGGGCATGTGGCACGAGACGCATTGATTGCCGGTGCTGTCTGCGGCGTGGTGACTGTGGGCGGTAGGATCAATGACGGGAGCCGTGGGGAAATCCGCGCGTGGCGCGGTGTGGCAGTTCATGCAAAGTTGATTGCCGGTGACGATATTCTTGTTGGAGTGGGGATCGTGGCAATCCACGCAGCGGACGCCGGCGTGCTGCATGCGGCTGGACATGAAGGATGAGAATTCATAATTCTCATCCCGGATCTGGCCGTCCGGATAGAAGGTGTCGGTATCGTCGGTTAGGGTGAGACTGAAGTGATCGTGAAACGACTCGCCAGGGATGAGATCGCCGGTGAGCTCGGCGCGACGAGCATGGCAGGCCGCACAGGTTTCCATCACTTGGTCGCGGCTGAACTTGGGAAGGGTCGGGTCTTTCTTGCCGGCGATCGGCGGCTTCTCCTGCCACTCGACGTGTTCTTTCATCGGGCCGTGGCAGGATTCGCAGCCCACACTCATCTCTGCCATGGACGTGTGGTAGCTGTTGGTTTGTGGCTCGTAGTTTTTCCGCAAGCGGGTGTTGTGGCAGGCGGCGCACATAGCGTTCCAGTTCATGCCTTGGCCAGTCCAGTGCCCCCAATCGCCGGGCGCACGTTCATCCTCGCCATAGACATCGAACCATTCGTTTTTCGCGGGATCGAGCGTGACGTCGCAAGTTTGCATCCGGCCACCGGGGGCAGGGATGAGGAATTGGCGAAGCGGATCGTTCCCGATGACGCGGACGACCGGGAAGGCATGGCGTTTCTTGTCGAGTCCTTGGGTGAGAATTTTCGCGAGTCCGTCGGCATCGACGAAGGTCTCGGAGGTGTCCTTGCCGTGAATCAGCGTTTGTTTCGGCTCGAAGGCTTTGTGGTCCTCTTCTCGGGTGACGAGGCGCTCGGCGCGTCCGTGATTGGAGCCGTGCCATTTTTCAAAGGCGGCGGCGTGGCATTTTTTGCAGGATTCCGAGCCGGCGTATTTCGCGTGGACCTCGTCCTCGGGTGCGAGAATCGGGACGTCTGCGGCGGCGCTTGGTGGTTTGGATTCCTGGGCGGGATCTTGACGGCAGCCGATGAATGCGGCAGTGATGGCTGCTAGTGCGAGAGCCGCAATGATGAGGGGCTTTTTCGGGAAATTCATGGAAATTGCGGCTTGCGAAATAAGGAGTGCGGATATTCGTGTCCGCAAGACCAATATGGGGCGAATGGGAGTTTGAAAAACGGTGCCTTCGCTATTTTTTAAACCGCAGATGACACAGATGAACGCAGATTTAAAAAATAGGTTGTTGGCATTTTTTTCCCAAAAACCATCTGCATCAATCTGCGGTCAACCTTATACAATCTAGCTAAATATAAGTCCTGCTGCTTGTGCTAAAGATAGGCTAGTAGTTGTCAGGCACGGAAGACCATGGCGGGTTCGTAGAGACTCAGGCGGATGATGCCCATGAGGGCGGCAAGCATGCAGATGACTTGGATGGCGACAAAGGCTCCGACGGGGATTTGCCACGGCATGTAGAACGGTGGTTGACCATTCTCGATGGCTCCCATGGCGAAAGCGGAAGTTGCTAGAAGCCCTAGCCCGAAGCCGATGATGCCGACGGTGAGCGCTTGGAAAATCAGCATGATGCTCAGGCGGAAATTCGACATACCCATGGCTTTTAGGGCACCCAGGTGTTTTAAATTATCCAGCACGAAGGCGTAGAATGTCTGGCAAGCGATGGCCACGCCGACGATGAAGCCGATGACCACGGTGGTGCCGAAGGAGATCGGAATGCCGGTATTTTTCACATACCACCAGACGGTGGAGGTGTTGAAATCGCCATAGTGTTTGCCCTTGGGGGTCACTTTATCGCGAGGATTTGGGCCGAAGCCTTCATTGACGTAAGCGCGGAGGCCGGTGGTTCTCTCGATCTCGGCGGCGGCTTCGTTAGACGACATGCCCTCAATGGGCGCGGCGATCACAGCAGTGAGCATTTTCCGCGAGGGTGGCGTGTAGAGCAGGGCGCGCTCGTAGGTGGTCCAGATGTAGGGGCCACCAGTGAAGGAGCGCATCGCCTTGCAGATGCCGACGACTCGGGCCTCGACGTCGTTGATCTCAAATTGATCGCCGATTTTGATTCTTTTTGAAGGATCGCTGGGATCGGAGGAAAGCCGCTGGGTGGCGAGTTCGTCGATGACGACAGTGTTGGGTAAACGCAGGTCTTCGAGATTGCCCTCGACCATCCGCCCCGGTGCTCCGGCGAGGGATGCCGCATCGATGCCGAGGAGTTGGATCGTCTTGAAACTGCCGTCAGCGAGCCGGACGCGCTGGATGCCCGAGAAAAGTGGCATCGCCCAACGCACGGCTGCGACCGAGCGCACGCGGGCGACGTCGGTGTCGCGCATCGGGTTCGTTTCGTTCACCTGCTCGACGCGCTCCTCGACGACGTAGATCGGCGCGGCGACGTTTTTTAAAGTCGCAGTCGTCCAGCGCATAAGCCCGCAGAAAACGGATGCCTGTTGGACGATCAGGAAGGTGGCGAAGAACAAGCCCGCGACCAGCATCAGGTATTTGGCGGTGTCGCCGAAGAGCATTTTGAGTGCGAGTCCGATCATGCGATTGAAAAAAAGGGGGACTGAAATGTCTGTTTCGGTATGCGCATGTTACTTACGAACGACTACCATGCAACCCACGACGCAGAATCTGAGATTTTTGTGATGTGAGTGTTTGAAACAGCAGGCGCTGTGACGCCCGGTAGGAAGGGAGTGCCGCTCCCCTGTAAGCCGGATTTTGTCCCCCTCTTGCGAGGTTGGACGGCCATTTCTCTCACCCCGCCGAGGCGGAGCGCCCTGCTTGCGCAGAGTGCGACTAATACCCGGGAATGATCGGACGGGCAGCCCTTTCCCTGTTCTGTCTTGCACCACGCGAGGTTTGCCATGCCGTCCGGTTACCCGGATTCGCGGTGGGCTCTTACTCCACCATTTCACCCTTGCCTGTGCCCTTGCGGACCATCGGCGGTATCTTTCTGCTGCACTGTCTGTCCGGGATTCTCTCGTTTCCCGTCCCTCACTTTCATGA
>JANPAU010000140.1:0-1970 GCA_031430055.1 Akkermansiaceae bacterium
ATCAAAGGGAAACCCAGAATACTGGGAAGGCTCAATTCCTTGGGTTTCCCCAAAGGACATGAAGAGATACTGGATTGATGACAGCATCGATCATGTTTCCGAGACTGCTGTTGCTAAGGCCAACCTGAAGCTAATGAACCCGGGCGCAATTTTGATTGTCGTGCGAGGTATGATTCTAGCTCATTCATTCCCTGTAGCTCAAACAAGGGAGAAAGTGACCATAAATCAGGACATGAAGGCATTGATTCCCCTTCACGGCTTGAAATCTGAATATGTTGCGTGGTCGCTTCGCTGTCAGAAGCACAAGATCTTGAGTCTCGTTTCGAATGCTGGTCATGGCACCTGCCGTCTCGATCAGGAGTCGCTCAGTTCCGTTGAAATTGGAATCCCCGATCAAGCTCTTCAGGACAAATTCTCGCAGGTGGTCAATAAAATCACAGTATTCTCTGAGCGGCTTGCCTCTCAAAACGCTGAATCCGAAGCCCTATTCTCCTCCCTCCAACAACGCGCCGTCCGGGGCGAACTCTAAAACCAAATTTTATTTTCCGCCCCCATGTCCGTGAAAAAACCAAAGCATCCGTATCGGGAACTCTTCTCGACGCTCAAGCACCTGCCGTTTCTTTTCATCGGTTCGGGGATCTCAAGGCGCTATATGAAACTCCCGAACTGGGAGGAGCTGTTGCGGCATTTTGCTACCAAGGTCTATCCGGGGAATCCTCTCGCCCTTGAGATCTTCACCCATCGGGCCGCCGGGAAGGGGTGGCCTGCGGTTTCATCGTTGATCGAGACGGAATTCAATCAGATCTGGCTGACGTCCCCGGATTATTCCGCACAGCGGAAAGCCTATGAGGCCGCCGTGAAAGCAGGTGCTTCCCCATTCAAACTGGAGCTCGCTACATTTTTCAAAGCCGCCGAGAAATCGACGGACAACCCCCATCTACTCGACGAGCTTTCCTGCCTCACCAACGTCGCAAAACGGAGCGTCGCCGGTGTCATCACCACCAATTACGATCTGCTCCCGGAAGAAGTCTTCAAGGGCTACGAAACCTTTGTCGGCCAAGAACAACTGCTTTTCGGCGGAACCCAGGGCATCTGCGAAATCTACAAGATTCATGGTTGCTGCACAAAACCTGAAAGCATCGTCATCAACGCCGGTGACTATGAGGACTTCGAACGACGGAATGCCTATCTGGCGGCCAAACTCCTCACCGTCTTTGTCGAACATCCGATCATTTTCATCGGCTACAGCCTTTCCGACCCGAACATCCAATCCATCCTCGCCGCGATCATCGATTGCCTGAGCGAAAAGAACCTTCGAGTCCTCAAGCAGCGTTTGATCTTCGTCGAATACTCTGACGATCCAGAACAGGACGCGAAGATTTCCGAGCACTCTCTCAACTTCGAGGGAGGTGCCCGTTCCGTCAAGATGACGAAAATCACGCTCAATGATTTCCTTCCGCTTTACTCGGAACTTCTGGCGCAGAAATACCAATACAACCCCAAGCTACTCCGCCAACTGAAGCGAGACATCTACAAGTTGGTGACCACTAACGAACCGGTGGACCGCTTCCAGATACAAGACATCGAAGATGACGAAGGATTGGAAAACGTCGAAGTCCTAGCTGGGATCGGCGTGATCCCGGAACCACCGGCTGGCGAGCGCGGTCATCACATTCCAGAACCGGCTGAGCTATTCTGTGACATCGTATTCGACGACAGGGACTTTGATCTCAAGTCTTTGGTGGAAGACGCCTTGGCCAAGCTACAACGAAACCACTCTCGCAGTCTTCCTGTTCACAAATACGTGAATGCCTACCGGGAGAAGTTCGGAGCCGAGCCGCCTGACGAGCTTCTCGCCGATTGCAAAAGCTCGGTAGAGGACCTTCTCAGCCCTTACCTCAAAAGGCAACTCACAGCCAATCCCATCAAATCAATCGAAGAACTCAACCAGCAGGCCCCAACGAAGGAGA
>JANPAU010000141.1:0-11227 GCA_031430055.1 Akkermansiaceae bacterium
AACTATATGATCGAAGATGGGCCCACCGTGCTCTCGCTTGCCAATCCTAACACGACTGGGGCGAACTTAAACCGCTTACCGAATAGCATCGATTTCCTCAAGCCGACGAACCGCTTCGTCACCACTCTCGCAGAAATTCCAATCGTTGATGGGATTCCCTATCACTCCGTCATTGGTGATCGAGGTAAGGGAGGAAATCTCAGTCGCGAAACCCCGGTCAGCACCGATGGCATCGTGCCTTACTGGAGCAGTCACATCGGTGGTGCGAAGAGCGAACTGATCATTCCCAGTCACCACTGGACCAATCAACATCCCCTCGGCATCGCCGAGGTAAATCGAATTCTCCACGAGCATGTAAAGAACCCGTGAGAGTGCTGTCTCAGAGATTTAAACTTTGGGATTGCCATCCTGAAACCCATGAGGATAGTAAGCGCATCTTGATTAAAGCGATTAAAGATTCGAGGCCACGATTTGGCATTGCGATTGCCGGCGACGGGCTGGTGGTTTGCACCTTATCACCCGTCAAACCACCCAGCACCCCCACCCATCACGATGATTCATCGCACCGAGGAAGGTCAGTCAGCATTGTTTGAAGAAACTCCAGAAAATGGAGGCAGCCCCCGAAAAAGGCGAGCGGGCAACAACTCCCCCAAGCCAACGGAACTCGGTCTAACCGCACCGTCACAATTGGTCAAAAACTACGTGCTGGACACCAATGTGCTTTTGCACGACCCCGCCGCGCTAGAGCGATTTAAGGAAAACCATCTCTGCATCCTTGTCGATGTGCTCTCGGAGCTCGACCGCTTTAAGTCCGAGCAAACCGAGCGCGGCGCGAATGCTCGCCGCGTCCACCGCCGGCTTACCGAGATGTTTTCTAACTCGGACAAAGTCACTCACGGAGTCGCTACCGAAGGCGGCGGCACCGTCCGCTTGGTGATTTATGATCCCGCAAGCTGCCCGAAGAACTCGGAAATTCTCAACAGTTTCCACCGAGTTTTCCCCGACCGCGAGCGTGTGGATCACCGAATCCTCGCTGCTTGCTTGCTGCTCACGCAGCACAACCGGGCGCCAGTCGTCCTTGTCACCAAGGACATCAACATGCAGCTCAAGGCCCGCGCCGTCGGGATCGACTGCCAGGATTATCTCAATGATAAGGTCGATGCTCGTGAAGTTTCTAACTACGAGGTCCGTCGGGTCGAGGTGGATCCTAGCGAGCTACACCGCTTTGCGAGCACGGGTGAGCTGCCAGTTTCCGATGACCGCATCCAAGGCGTGGCGGTTAATGAATATGTCCTGTTAGGCGCGGGTGAGAAGCAGACAATCCCTGCCCGTCTCACCCACGATGGACGCTTCGTCCGTCTCAACATTCCCGAGGTTTTAAAAATTCCGGATGGCCAGTCGCTCAAGCCGCTCAACCTAGGTCAGCGCTGTCTCATCGACGCGCTTCTCAATCCGGACATCTCGCTCGTCACCTGCTACGGTCACGCCGGCACGGGTAAAACGTTAGTCGCAGTGGCAGCCGGCCTGCATGAAATGTTTAACCGGAAATACAACGGCATCACCGTGAGTCGGCCAGTCGTCGCGATGGGCGACCAACTCGGATTTCTACCCGGCTCACTTGATGAGAAAATGCGCCCATGGCTGCAACCGATTCACGACGCGCTCGATCTCCTCATGCGTCCGACCACCCCACTCGGCCCACGCCGCAAGCAGGTGAAACCCGGTGGAACCAGCGGCGCACCTGCCACCGTGAAGAAGCCCTATGAGATTCTGATGGAGCAAGGCATCCTTGAAATCGAAGCTCTCTGCTACATCCGTGGACGCTCGATTCCTAACCGCTTTTTCATCCTCGACGAGGCGCAACAACTCACGCCACAGGAAGCGAAGACCATCGTCACCCGGATGTCTCGTGACTCCAAGCTGGTGCTCGTCGGCGATCCCGCGCAAATTGATAATCCATACGTGGACAGCCGCAGCAATGGCCTCGTTTACACTCGGAACCGCCTCAAAGGCCAGCCCTTCGTCGCCCACGTCGCCCTCAACCGCGGCGAGCGCTCGGAGCTTGCAGAAGCAGGTGCCCAGTTGATGTAAACGCTACCCGGGCCGTGGACCGCGCGCAGCTTGCTGCCGCTGTCGGCGGGTAATTGCCTGCTGGCGGGATGGGCCGTGGATTCGCCATCGGATCTCATGCCGCAGCAGGCTGCAAGCATCACAGCGGCAGCTGGCTGCCGTCAGTCCACGGTGGGGCGTTCACGGCGTCGATGAACGAGGAGAAACGCGGTTGCCAGTGGGTGACGCAGAGTTTCTCGTTGGAGACTTGTTTATGCGTCCAACCGCGTTTTCGATTGAGATCACGGGGGCCGGAGGGAGGCAGTGGTTTTTGAAAGATCTCAGCAAGTTGTCGATAGCAACTCAGCTGGCTGATGGGTGTGGAATCGCTGACGTTGAAGACGCCCTTTGCTTTGATGGTAGCGAGGTGATAGATCGCACGAGCTGCGTCGTCACGGTGGATTTGATTGAGGAAACGCCGGCCATCTTCTTCGATCACAGCCTCGTCACTGAGGAACTTTTTCAAAATCACACTGCGTCCGGGGCCGTAGATGCCGGATAGACGGGTGACGATTCCGCCCGCTGCCAACACGACCTGTTCCGCAGCTAACAACAGGCTTCCGGTTTCACGATCTGGAACGGCGGGACTTTCTTCGGTGACGACCGAACCGTCGATCTGGGCGTAAACGGAGGTGCTCGAAGTATAGAGCAGTGGGACGCCGGGAAATCTCTCGATTAGATTTCGGCAACCGTCGACATACACGCGCTGATAGGCCTCCGCGCCTCCGCGACCGGAGGCGGCGCAGTGGACGATAAAATCAGCGGGCGGCAGCTTGGCAACATCGGCTGGATTTCCGACATCGCAGGAAACGGTGTCGTCATTTTCAGAAAGCGAAGTGGGTGTGACATCCCAGCCGTTCGCGCGGAATTCCTGGGTGATGGCTTGGCCAAGATAACCGTGGCCGATGAGGAGCAGCTTCATGAGTGATTGAGGAGATGACTTGCAACGGAACAAAGGCCTTCGTGTGCAGCAGCGTTTTGGAATTCTCGACGCACCTCGGAAGCATCCGAGTTTTCGATATCCACCCGGTGGAGCCGAGCTGCCTATTTCCGCTTTTTCACCGCTTTTTTCTGCTCGAAGCTCACCAGCTTTGGGTCAAACGCCTCGGGATCGTAGCCTGGATGTGCCCACTCGATGTCGCCGTGGAGCGCTTGCATGTATTGAAAGGTGCCGCCGAAATCTTCTGGCGGGCATGCGCGTTCGCCTTCGAGCACATCCGGCCCGCCTTCTCCAGCGACCTTTTTTTCAAAGATGATCTCATGGATCCACTCGTCGGCAAAATCATAGCGATAGAGAATCCGAATTGGCAGTTTCCGACGGCCAATGAACTCCGCGACCGTTAGCACCGCTTCATCTTGGAATTCGCCTGCAGTTTGATCTTCCAGTCCGATCGGCCCGATGACATCAACGAGGCGCTTGCCCTTGCCGTGACGGAATTCGTGCGGACTCTTGTTATCCCAGCCCATCACCGATTGCACGGCATCGCTAAATTGGATGAAGGTGATTTCAGAGGAAATCGAAAATCGCCGCCAGATCTGCGGTTGAATCCCGTAGAGGAATACTTTTACCACCACCCGATTTTCGTCCTTTGCTTTCGCCATGCCCGCAGCTTGTGAACGCTGGCACGAAAAAATCAAATCAGAATTCGTTCTCATTTACCCGGGCTTTACGCGGCAGGCAATTGTGCTAGCTTCCCGCGCCACCGCGTCCTATTGCGCCGCAAAGCAATCTCCCCACTCTCCCGTCATGAGAATTCACTTCACCTCTTCACTTACGCCGCCACTTGGGCGTTCATTCCTTCGTAGCTGGCTCCCGGTAGGAGTGATCGTGCCACTTGTGACCCTTTCCTGCTCAACATCCCCACCACCCCGAGAACTTGCCGAATCGACAGGTGGCGCGAAAAATGGCGCGGCCACCCCATCCATCGCCGCGGAATTCCTCCCTGATCCGCTCGAACCGCTCAATCGGGGTGTCTGGGAGGTGAACCAGGGCATCCTCACGGGAGTCTTGCAGCCTGCGGGTCGAGCCTATCGCACGATCATGCCGCCGCCAGCCCGTCGCTCCATCCGGAATTTTTCACGGAATCTCGCCTACCCCGGACGACTGGTGAACCATCTCCTCCAAGGCCGCTGGCAAGGGGCCGGCGACGAATCCCTGCGCTTTATTAGTAACACCACTGCCGGCGTCGGCGGGTTTTTCGATGTCGCAAGCCGTTGGGACATTCCCAAGTCGAACGCCGACTTCGCGCAGACATTCCATGGTTGGGGCTGGCAGCCAAACGCATTTGTCATGCTGCCACTTCTGGGGCCTAGCGACGATGCCCATGCCACGGGAAGTCTCTTCGATCGTGCTGCTGACCCATTGAATTACTTTCCGCCCTACAATTTCATCTCGACGGGCGGCACCTTCAACGGGCTCTTCGAGCAAACTGAAGAACTTGCTAGATTCAGCCGTGCAGAGCCCGATTCCTACGTCGGGACCAAGTATTTCTGGACCTACGCTTCCAAAAACGAAGCCCCCGACTGGACTGGCACCGGGTCCATCGACATCGCCACCTTGCAGACTTTGAACGTGGGATTGATCCGCCCCAAAGACCCCGAATTTCTCCGCAGCGGCCGCGTCATGAACGTCCGTCTGCCATCGACGGGACGAAAGATGCGCTTCGACTATTGGATGCAGTCGGGCACCGCACCGCTAGTCATAATCGCCCCCGGACTCGGCTCGCACCGCAATTCTTCACACATCTTATTCGTCGCGGAGTCTCTCTATCAGCAAGGCTTCTCCGTCGTCACCACCACCGGCACCTTTCATCCAGAATTCATGGAAAACGCCTCCACCGCAGCGCTGCCAGGCTACCCGCCCGTCGATTGCCATGACCTGCTGGTCGAGTTTACCGAAATCGACCGTGCCTTAGATCAAAAATTTCCTGGTCGAGTTGGGAAAAAGGCCCTCGTCGGAATTTCCATGGGAGGATTCCAAGCCCTTTACTTAGCGGCTAGAGAGAAAAACGAGAAACCCGGCTTACTCCGCTTTGATCGCTATATCGCCATCAACACTCCAGTGGATCTCTATGCCAATGACGCCCCACTCGACGATCTCTACGACGCCCCGCTTCAGTGGCCCATCGAGCAACGCCAGGCACGGATCAACAACACTCTTCACAAGGTGACCGCCCTGATGACGGGGCCTCCGCCGACTAACGGCACGCCCCCTTTCGATGCCATCGAGTCAAAATATCTCGTCGGACTCTCGTTCCGCCTGACGCTGCGCGACACGATTTTTAACAGTCAACGTCGTGAAAACCTTGGGATTCTTCAGACTCCCCTCTCGCCGTGGCGGAGAGAAGAAGCCTATCGCGAAATCATGGATTGTTCGTTTGCCGATTATTCCCGAAAATTTGCCGCGCCCTACTTCAAATCAAAAGGGGTCACCCAAGCGAGGTTTGCCCGTGAACTCAACCTGCGTTCCTATGAGGACAAACTGCGCTCCCAGCAAAAAGTTCGCGTCGTGGTCAACCAGAATGATTTCCTTCTCAAACCCAGCGACGTCACCTGGCTGAAGTCCACAATTGCCCCTTCTCGACTAACCGTATTCTCAGACGGCGGACACTTAGGCAACCTGGCGAGTCCTGCGACTCAAAAAGCAATCGCCGACTCGTTGAGCGGCCTGAAGTTTGAAACAACCCAGCGCTGACTCGAGATGAATGAATACACGGCGTTGGGTGTTCGCCGCCACGAGAGTGTCTGATTTCTATTAAAAAGGCGGTCGAGCTTGGGAAGAGAGCCACTGCGATCTTGCTTTACCCTCAGCAAGATTCAAGTTTGGTGAAACGTAGTGGTCGCTTTCGACGCAAGAAAACATCGGGTTTGGTTAACAATGTTTTGCCAAGTCCGCGCAATCCTTCACCATCGCCATATGAAATCAGTTTTTTGGATTGCTACATCCTGTGCGTTTGTCCTGGGTCTTTCCAGCTGCGGAAACTCGCGCAACGGCAGCACTCAGCAAGCTGGAACTGGGCCATTTGACCAAAACGGGCGCTACATCGACGAGTGGGCGGATAATCCATCCAAGTGGCGCAAAGGTAGTAGTTCGCCATCGCCTCATGAGCTGAAAACGGACGAAGTCCCGGAGATTGCGATCAATGAGCAGCCGCCGCAGAATTCGAACCCACTGCTCACGAGTTCCGGCAGCACCGTTTCTAAGCCGAAGAACAAGATTCCAGCGATTTCCCAGACCCAGGTCACGTCCAAGCCGAGGCCAATCGTCCGAGAAAGCGAACCCACAGTGGCCAAGGCGAAGCCGAAATCCAAGCCGATCGTCAAAGCGAAACCCAAACCCAAGTCGACTCGCTACGTGGTCAAAAGTGGCGATTCGCTATCAGCCATCGCCAGTCGCACCGGGTCTTCGGTCTCTGCCATCAAGAGTGCCAACGGCATTTCAGGCACCTTGATCCGGCCGGGTCAGTCGCTTGTCATTCCGAAGAAGTAGGCTCAGGGTCCGGCGGAATTATCAAAGATGGTTTGGTAAAAAGTCTTGGCGGTGAGTTGATCCCCCGATGGGCTTGGGTGGCTACCATCTTCCGCGAAGAGTGCAGCGCCGTGACCGGCGGATACTTCCCCCTCCCACGCATCGCCGACGGGCACGATCTCGAGGCCACCCGCATTTTTTGAGGCGGCTTGATAGCCGAGGCGAAGGCGGCGGCTCATGGCATGGAAATCGTCGTTACGGATTTTTTTGTCCCCATCGCGGCGCCCCCAAGTCTGATAGAGGATCGGGATTGCGCCCTGTTGCCGGACCAGAGCGACTAGCTCGCGCAGTGGAGGGAACATGGCTGCATCTCGCTTTTTCGGCGGCAAGGCGGGGATTTCACTCTGCTCTTGAATGACGACGATGTCCCAGCGGCCCTCGCAAATTTTCCGCAGAGTCGGCGCATTTTTGGAGTGTTGTTGGAGTGTCCAGCCACCGTAGGTCGCATGGCCGACACGGAGCTTTTTCCCATGCTCGGCGGCAAGTTTGGAAAACACCTTGGGCACACCGAAGCTGTAACTATTTCCGACGAAAAGAATCGATGGCTCTGGGCACTCGGAGATTCGCTTGGACAATTCGCGTTGGGGATCGGATCCGCCCGGGCTGGGTGGCAGGGGCGACTGCGACGAACAAGCAGACAAGCCGAAAAAACTAAGAAGGCAGGCGAGATTCACGAATGGACGGGGGAAAAATTTCACGCTCTGGGATGGGCGGTGTCGTAGGCTTGCTTGAGACGCTCCTTGGTCACGTGGGTGTAGATTTGGGTGGTGGAGAGCGAGGCGTGACCAAGCAGAGCCTGCACGCTGCGCAAATCTGCCCCGGCGTCTAGCAAATGCGTCGCGAAGCTATGACGGAGCTTATGAGGGCTGATGGCGAAGGGGATGTTACTGTGTTTCAAATACTTTTTAAGCAATTGATCTACCGCCTGCTGAGTGATCCGGCGGTGGCGGGTGCTGAGGAAGAGGGGGCCGGACGTAACGGCCGCCTCTTGGCGATAGCGCTGAATGGCATTGAGCGCCGGGCCACCGATGGGGACCATGCGCTCTTTCGAACCCTTGCCGATGACTCGCACGGTCTCGCCGATGAAGTCGATGTGTTTCACATCCAGTGCTAACAATTCCGAAATTCGTAGCCCGCAGGAATAGAAAAGTTCGAGGATGGCCGCATCGCGCATGGGGAGCCAAGAGGGAGACTTTTTATCGGGCCTTAGGCGAAAGGGCATCTCGAGCAACTCACCGATTTGTGTGATTGATAAGACGACCGGCAGGCCACGCTCGGGCTTCGGGAGCAGAACCTCGGCCACCGGACTGCGCACCAGCCCGCGGCGGAGGACGAGAAACTTGTAAAACGACCGCAGTGCGGCAAATCTCAGGCGGATCGTGGCTCGCTTGAACCCTTGTTTCATCAGGCTGAAGAGATAGTCTCGGAAATCGTCCGCGCATGCGTCCCGCCAGCCGGTGAATCCATCGCCTCGCGATTTTTTGTAGGCGGCGAGGGCATCACGATAGTTGGCCAAGGTCCGGGGAGAGGCGCTTTTCTCCGTGGCTTGGAAATCAAAAAAAGCGATCTCATCGCAGTCCGTCATCGGAGTGGAAATTAAGCAGCACGGGATCGAAAACCAAGTGAAATGAAAAGCGTCACCTCGATCCTTTAGTGGCCGCTTGGCGGCAGGTGCTCCACGCAGTATTCCTCGCCGTTCGCATCGATTCGAAACTCTAAAGACGAATCTGAAACATCGGTTTTTTTACAAACCAGACAGGTGTGAAACGCCTCGGTTGAAGATATTTTTCCAGCATTAAAGCGTTTTTTCCGCTGCCCAGATTCGATGATGCGAGCGGTCCCGCGCAAAGCCGGAATCCCTGCCCAAATCACGTAGTTGGCATAGGCTAGCAGGTAGAATGGTAGTAAAATTGGTTGTGATATCGCACCGAGCACAATTAACACTGCGGCAAACATTCCGAGGAAACGCACTTGAACGGGAATAACGAAAAACAGCAGGATTTCCACCTTCGGGAAAAGCGTCGCAAACGCAAGAAACGCTGCTCCGAACAACGGGAGTCCGCTGTCAGGAATGGCAAAAGGGTAGATAAAACTCGCCACCAGAATCAGCAACATCCCCGCATAGTAGAAAAGTGAAGTTTTAAAAACTCCCCACGCATTTTCCAGCCCATCACTGACCATGAAGACGAAGTTCACTGCGAAGATCAGCAGTGCGATGTTCAGCAAAGTCGGCTTCCCGAACTGTGAGTTCGAGAAAAACATCGTCACCACCCGCCACACTTCACCCGAGAAAATCTTTGCCCGATCGAACGCGAGTACTGAGGCGAGCTCCGGATTAAAAATCTGCAACACAAACACCAGTATGTGAAACAACGCATAGTAACGGAGGAACCCAGGAAATGCCAAAAATCCAACACGCCGCTCCAATCGATCCATAAAATTCATCTGGTGAAACCATCCCGATATCGCCCGGATTGACAAGCCTTAGAAAAAAATCCGTGCCTCATCGGGGATCTGTTGCAGAGTGTGAACGATTCTTCAAAAGCACATGAGTTCAGATCCAACCGCTGCAGCAGATGGCTTTGTTTTGGCAATGCTGGCGATGATGTTCGTGAGTGCCAGCGTCGTCGCCTTGCTGATTTTTTGCGGCCTGAGGAATGTCGCGCGACGTGACCCGCAAGTGGATGAGTTAATCGAAGAAGTATCGGTAAAGACCGAACCGCCGAAGCCCACCGCCGCCCGCAATGAGACTCCGAAGTCGGAGCCTTGGTCAAAAGAGGGGGATTGGTGGAAAAAGTAAATCGCCCCGCGTATTTCATCCGGTTGACAAGCCTCCTCTCGAATTCCAATCTCCGTCCAGTGACCGACGATATCAAACACTCTCCCCTCGAGGCCGCCCACGTGGCACTCGGTGCCAAGCTCGTTTCCTTCGCCGGCTGGAACATGCCCGTGCAATACACGTCCATCATTGACGAGCACACTGCCGTGCGCACCGCTTGCGGGATTTTCGACATTTCCCACATGGGTCAGTTCATCGTCAGCGGCCCGACGGCAGCGGCTTGGTTAAATGGATTGCTGACGAATGACATCGCCAAGCTCGGCATCGGCCAAGGCCAATACACCTTGATGCTCAACGAGAGCGGCGGCGTGATCGACGATCTCATCGCTTACCGTTCGGGAGAAATGGAGTTTTTCCTCGTCGTCAATGCGTCGATGATCGAGGAGGATTTCTTTTGGATGGCTGCCCGTCAGGACGAAGGAGTTGTGCTGCGTAACGAGAGTGATCTCTGGGCCGGGATGGCGATCCAAGGGCCGACGTCAGTGGAAGTCTTCACAAAGGTTTTCCCCTCGGAGACGCTGCCGCCACGCAATGGGATCATGACGACGGCTAACGGATGTGTCGTTTGCAGGACCGGCTACACCGGGGAAGACGGCTTCGAGTTTTTCAGCCCAGCCGGCGAGGGCATCGGCTACTGGGACAAGTTTCTCGCTGCCGGCGCGAAGGCTTGTGGTCTAGGTGCCCGCGATTCACTCCGCTTGGAAATGGGCTATCCGCTCAATGGCAATGATTTGTCGCCTGAACGCTCACCCATCGAGGCAGGGCTCGGATTTTTCTGCGATCTCGAAAAGGGCGACTTCATCGGTCGCGATACCCTCGTCCGCCAAAAAGCCGATGGCCCCGTCCTCAAACTAACGGCCATTCGCTATCTCGAAAAGGGTGCCCCGCCACGTGCTCACTATCCGGTCGTCGCCCCTGATGGCACGGTCCTTGGTGAACTTTCAAGCGGCGTGCTTTCACCCTCTTTGATGGCTGGCATCGGCATGGCTTACCTGTCCGCTGAGTTTTCAAAAATCGGCACGCCTCTGCAAATCGAAGTCCGCGGCAGATTTTTCCCAGCGGAAGTTGTGAAAAAACCGTTTTACAAACCATCAGTATCCGCCTGATTCTAAAATCTCAAATTGATCAAAAATGAATACCCCAAGTGACCTCCGCTACGCCACCTCCCACGAATGGATTCGCCTAGAAGGCGACATCGCGACGGTGGGTATTTCCGACCACGCCCAAGAAGAACTCACGGATGTGGTGTTTGTGGAACTCCCTGCTCTTGGCCGCTCGGTGGATGCCGGAGACCCGACCGCCGTGGTGGAATCCGTCAAAGCTGCTAGTGATATCTACGCCCCAATCAGCGGCGAGATTGTGGAGGTGAATCCGGAAGTCGAAGGCGATCCTTCGTTGGTGAATAGTGATCCTTACGGCAAGGGTTGGATTTTCAAGCTCAAGGTGAAGGACGTGAATCACGTTTCCAAGCTGCTCGACGCTGCGGCTTACGGCGCACTGATCAGTTAGTCACGGCGCAGGCGGCGGCTCCTTGAGCTCGATGCGAGCGTTTAGCCGGATACCTGATCCATCGTTCGAGTGGTTCGCGGTGCCTTCGAGTGAATAGAATCCTTCTTCTACCGAACCAAACTCGACTTTGAAAGGCTCTCCCGCGCTGGTGGTGAATGTGGGACTTGTTAGTAGATCGCTACCCGGGGAGTTTTGAAGTTGTTCGAGCGTACTATCGATGTCGGTTTTTTCCCATGCTTCGG
>JANPAU010000142.1:0-6591 GCA_031430055.1 Akkermansiaceae bacterium
TTGCCGGAGAATATCCGACGGTGTTGAAATTCGACGGACTTGCGGCAGGCAAGGGCGTGGCAGTTTGCCTGGATGAGGCGTCGGCCTTGGATTTCCTTCATGAAATTTTCACCCAGCGTCGATTCGGTCCGGGACGTGTTCTCGTCGAGCAATGCCTCACCGGTCCCGAGGTCTCGATTTTCGCCGCAATCATCGACGATCAATATCTCATTTTCACCCCAGCCCGCGACTACAAGCGCGCCAACGACGGCGATCTCGGCCCGAACACCGGCGGCATGGGGGCCGTTGCCAGCCGCCAACTCGTCTCGCCGGAACTGCTCGCGCAGATCGAACGGGAAATCGTCCGACCAACGGTTAGTGGGCTCCGCAGCGAAGACTTGCCCTATCGCGGGTTTCTCTACTTCGGCCTGATGCTAACACCGACTGGGCCGCAAGTGATCGAGTATAACTGCCGCTTCGGAGATCCCGAGTGCCAAGCCGTCATGCCCTTGGTCGAAGGCGATCTAGCAGCGTTCTGCCTGGCTGGAGCAAATGGTGAACTCCGTGAAGATCTCATCCATTTCAGTGATGGCTGGAGCGTCTGTGTCATCCTCGCCTCAGCGGGTTATCCGGAGACATCCCGCAACGGTGACACGATCTCGGGTCTCGAAAAAATCACTGCTGCCCGCGTCTATCACTCCGGCACCCGTCGCACGCCCGACGGACCATGGGAAACTAACGGCGGTCGAGTGCTAGCAGTCGTTTCCGGCGGCAGCACTCGCGAAGACGCGGTCATCCAAGCCCACGCTGCTGCCGATCTCGTCACCTTCGACGGCTTGCAACGCCGCCGCGACATCGGCATTCTCAATTTCTAGATCATGCAAAAGACTCTCACTGCTGAAGAAATCACCGCCGGAGTCGAGCGCCTCGCTAAGGCGATTCTCGAAAAACATCGCGGCCATCCCATCGCTCTCGTCGGCATCCGCAGCCGCGGCGACGAAGTGGCGGAGCGAGTGCTCACAATTCTATCTGAGGAAGACGAGTGGGAACTCTCATTCGGCGTGCTTGATATCTCTCTCTATCGAGACGATTTCGAGCACCTCCATACCAATCCGCTGCTTCAGGAAAGTGACATCGGTTTCGTCGTCGAGGGTGCTCACATTATCCTCGTGGATGATGTGCTTTTCACCGGGCGCACCATTCGTGCAGCGTTGGACGCGCTTTCGGACTACGGCCGGCCCGGCAAGGTCGAACTCGCGGTGCTCATCGACCGGGGGCATCGCGAAATGCCGATTCAGCCCGATTTTGTCGGCATCACCCTCGACACTTGTCGTCTCGATCATGTATTAGTTTCTCTCGAAGGGATGGACGGCAAAGACCAGGTGCAGATCGTCGAAAAACAAACCCCATGAGCTTACTTCCGCAGCGCAAGAAATCCGCAGAGGAAATCGAGAAACTCCGTGAGTCCCTCGGCATGGTCGCTCCGCCGGCGGATGAGGAAGTCTTGCTGCCTGAAGCTCCAGCGATCCAATCCGCGATCCGAGCTGCTAGGCCAATTCCCGAAGTGATTGCAAAGACCGTGGAGATTGCTCCAGTCTCGCCGATGGCACCTTTGCCCATGACAGAAGCTCATGAACCGAAGCCCGTCCGCTCGCTCAAGCCCTCGGAACGAGCTTTTGACCTGTCACTTGAAACTCATTCGGCCCATTTACCGAAGCATCGAGCTGAGTCCACCCCTTCGCCGCTTCCCGCAGCCAACAAACAGAAAACCGTTCGCTCGCTGCGTAAGTCTGAGCAGAGGTCCTTGCCAGGGATTCATTCAGTGCCGCCAGATTCCAAGCTGCCGATCCATCGCCACAATGATCGGGAAGTGCAAGAAATCCGGCGCAAAGAAGCTCTAGCTATGCAATCCAGCAGAGGACATCTGCTGTCACTCGTTGCTCATCCGGTGATGATTATTCCCGGTTATGTGTTCGCCTTGGCTGGAGGTATTTGTTTCTATTTTTACGAGCTTCAAATCGAGATCACCGCAGCTTGTGTGGCAGCGGCCTTACTCATCGCGGGCTTCATCTTTTTAAAAAAACCACTCTCCAAACATCACGCCGCATTTATCGCTGTGATATCCCTGTTTGTCACCATATTCGGTGCACTCTACTACTTCCCTCAACTCCGGTATGGCACGTAAAGATCTACTCGACATCGCAGCGCTCGAGCGGGAGGAAATCGAACATCTGCTCGATCAATCCGTCCCCTTCAAGGAGCTCTTCACCCGCTCGGTGAAAAAAGTCCCTGCTCTCAAGGGCAGGTCCGTGCTCATGCTCTTCTATGAGCCGAGCACCCGCACCCATTCATCTTTCGAGGTCGCCGCGAAACGCCTCTCAGCCGATGTCACGAACTTCGATGTCGCCCACTCCTCCATCACCAAGGGCGAGTCCGTTAGGGAAACGGTCGAGACGCTGCAAGCCATGCGCACCGACTACATCATCGTCCGCCACGGTCGCTCTGGCCTGCCCGGCATGATCGCAAAAATGGCCAAAGCCTCCGTCATCAACGCCGGCGATGGCTCCCACGCTCATCCCACGCAAGCACTGCTAGACGCCTTCACCCTCAAGGAAAAATTTCCCGATTCCACCGGCAAGAAAGTCCTCATCATCGGCGATATCCTCCACTCCCGTGTCGCCCGCTCCACCAGCACCATCTTGAAAAAGCTCGGTGTCGATGTCGCTTATCTCGGTCCCGGCTCACTCGTCCCGCGCACCGGCCCCGAGAACATCCGCCGCTTCACCGACTACAAGGCAGCCATGGCCTGGTCGCCCGACGTCGTCTATCTGCTCCGCGTCCAGATGGAGCGCCAGGATGTCCAGTATTTCCCCAGCCTCCGCGAATACCATCGGCTCTACGGCATCAGTGATGCCCGGTTAGAAGAAATCCGCCAGCGCGGCCTCTATATTATGCACCCCGGCCCGGTGAACCGCGGCGTCGAGCTCTGCGACGCCGTCATGGATTATGAGCGCTCGCTCATCAACGACCAGGTCGAAAACGGCATCGCCGTGCGGATGGCCGTGTTATACTGGCTTAAGCCGGGTGGGGAAGGTTGATCGCCAAGTTAGGCAGTTCCCTTCAAGAATAAGTGTCTTGCCCTTGAGGTTTTGCTAAACACAAATTCAATTACTACAAGACCCGCGTGCTTACCACACAGTTCATCGCCGCCCGGGTTCTTCTCTCACATGCACAGATCGTTGAACTTGACGCTCAACTCAGCGCGTGGAAGTTCGCGCGCCCTCGAAGTCGATCCCAAGCATGCTCACAGTGGCCGAGGAAAAACTGAAACCTGCCGAATTCAAATACGCCAAAGTACTCGCCGAGGCTTTTCTCGATGAATCCTTAGTCCCCGCGCTCGAGAAATTTCCCCGCTGGAAGAAGCTCAAGGCACTGGATCCGGCGCTCGTGAATGCGGATGGCTCAATTTCAAAGCAGGCGGAACGCTAGAATACCCTTGAAAAGACACATGAGTAAACCACCGAGACTCTCATGGACTACGAGCGTAGCCTGATCAACGATCATGTCGAAAACGGTATCGCCGTGCGGATGGCCGTTCTCTAATGGCTCAAGCCAGGTTCTGTGGGCTGACAAACTGCTTGATCGTTAAGCTCCTGACGCTATTCTCAACGCATGAGCGCCTCAGCCGAGCAACTTTTTAAGGATGCCCAAGCTCTTGATAACGACGAGCGCATCGCCTTGGCGGAGAAGCTCCTCGAAAGCGTTACTTCGGAAAGCGAGGTTTTCGCCGCCCATTTGTCGGTGGCCCACGAACGGTTGGAGGAGATTCTTAGCGGGAAAGTCACGCCGGTCTCTCGCGAAGATACCCTCAGACGGGTCCAGGAGTTGATTCGTAACGGTTCCGCCGCATGACGCTCGAATTGCATCCGGAGGCAAGGACGGAATACCTCGCTACCATTGTGTGGTATGAAAAGCAGGTGGAAGGTCTGGGAGCAGAGTTTTCCCGAGAGATTGAAAAATCCTTCGACCGGATACTGGCAGATCCGGAACGGTATCGGCTCGCCGACAAGATCATCAGGGTGATCAAGGTGCCGCGCTTTCCCTACTCGATATTCTATCGGTGGGATTCCGACCAATCGCATATTTTGGTCACTACAGTTTTTCACCATAAGCGTCATCCCGACTCACGGCAAAAGCGACCTACGGGCCAGGACTAGCCCCTCTCCATTCCCATGTTCCTCATTCAAAACGCCCTCATCGCCTCCGAGCACTCGCCGGAACTCATCTCCGCAGACGTCTTCATCTCCGACGGCATCATCCAACAGATCGGCCAAAATCTATCCGCTCCTGACGGCAGCCGTGTGATTGACGCCCGCAACCGCATTCTCGCGCCCGGCATGTTCGACGCCCACGTGCATTTCCGTGAGCCTGGCTTCGAGGCGAAGGAAACCATCGCGTCAGGCAGCGAGGCGGCGATCAATGGTGGTATCACTGGTGTGGTCATGATGCCTAACACGAAGCCGGCCATCGACTCTGCCACCGTCGTCGCTAATGTACTCGACATCGCCAGGCGCACCGCCCGCATTCCGGTTTATACCTCCGGCTGCGTCACCAAGGACCGCCACGGCAAGGAGATGGCAGGTATCGACGGGATGCGAGCGTTAGGCGTGAAAATGCTAACGGACGATGGCGACACCACCGGCGATCCCGCGATCCTGCTGCGGGCGATGCAGTATGCCACCGAGTTCGGCATGTTCTTCGCCAGTCATTGCGAGGTGCCGGAACTCGCCGGACCGCGTGCGCTCAACGAAGGCGTTGTTAGCTATCGCCTCGGCATCAAGGGTTCGCCCGCTTGTGCAGAGGAAATCATTATTGACCGCGACATCCGCCTCGCCCATGCCGCCGGAGCGCACATTCATATCCAGCACGTTTCTAGCAAGCTCGGCATGGAAACCATCCGCTGGTGGAAACAACGTGGCGATGTGAAAGTCACCGCCGAGGTGTCGCCACACCATCTGTTATTCACCGACGAACACATCGGCGACTTCGATACGAACTATAAAATGAACCCGCCGCTGCGCACCCAGGCGGACAACGACGGACTGCTCCAAGGCCTCCTCGACGGCGTCTTCGACCTCATTGCCACCGACCACGCGCCGCACACGCCGTTTGAAAAATCCCAAGATTTTATCACTGCTCCTAACGGCATTACCGGCATGGATACCGCGTTGGTTTCGCTCTATCATCATTTTGTCGCCACCGGGAAATTTGGCTGGGATCTGATCGTTAAGCGTTACAGCGCTGAGCCGCGTCGATTGATGGGCCTGCCCGCCGTTTCGATTCAAGTCGGCCAGCCCGCTGATCTTATCCTCTTCGACACCGATGCGGAAACCACTTTCACCAAGGATTTCATGAAATCCAAATCCCAGAACACGCCGTTCATCGATCAGACGCTCAAGGGCAGGGTCGACCTCGTCGTGCTCGGCAAGGAAATCCTGTTGGAGCGGTAAGATTCAGCTTGGAATTGCAGATTGCCAAGTCCTCGAAACTGGCGTAGCTTCCCAGTCCGCAGGGTGCTCATCGGGGGGATTTTGCGTGCATCAACGAATTTATACACCGCCGTGGGATTTTTGGATGCTATCAAACGTTGGCGCTTGGCCCGACAGGGACTTTCGTCGGGCAAAAAGCGCCGGGTTCACAGTGAAAATCCGGTCATTCAGGCATTAGAGGACAGTCTTTGGGTGAAACTCTCGCTGTATGCCACTTTCGCCGTTGCCAGCGCCGTGCTGGTGCTCAAGGCGTCTCCCGGCAATACGTTCTCGGATGATCCCATCCGAGGTGCGCTCTTCGGCTTAGTGATTGCGATCACGGGGATTGTGATGTTCCAAGTCAGCCTCCAGACATCTTGCCGGAGAAATAGCCGGGTGTTGCTCGTTTTGGGCGGGCTGATGGGTCATTTACTCGTGGTCCGGACAGTGATGGGTCTCGTCGATACCGGCGCGATTCCTGAGGTTTTCCGTTTTTTTATGGTGCCATTCGCATTTGCCCCGATGCTTCATGGGGTGTTATTGGGACGAGCGGTAGCTTCGTTTTCTGCCGTTTATGTGACGCTGATTGGCTGCTTGCTGGTGCCGCAGCCGGATGTGCTCGGCTACATGGTCCTCAGTCTGGTGTGCGGAATGACCAGTGTGCTTCTCGCTTACCAAGTGCGTAAACGCATCCAACTTCTGCAAGTCGGGATCGCGGTCGGAGCCGTGACTCTGGTGCTAGGTGTGCTGCTTGGGCGCTTAGACATTGCCGCCTGCTTCGGGCCGGATGCGATGGATCATTTGCAAGTTCTTGGTTCCGGCAGCGCCGCAGCTTTCGGAACGGCGGTGGTGACGGCCATGTTGATCAGCGGGCTATTGCCGCTTTTTGAAGGATTTTTCCATTTGACGACGGATATCAGTTGGTTGGAACTCAGTGACTTGAATCACCGATTGCTGCGCCAGATGCAGCTCGAAGCACCCGGCACCTTTCACCACAGTCTCGTCGTCGCCGCTCTTTCTGAAGCGGCCGCCGAGAAAATCGGCGCAAATGCTCCGATGTGCCGCGTTTGCTCGTATTTTCACG
>JANPAU010000143.1:0-13295 GCA_031430055.1 Akkermansiaceae bacterium
GCGGGAGTGACGGTCGGTATCGGGTGCGACACCGCGGAGTTTGCGGTTGCGGCAATCCAACGGTGGTGGCAGCGAATGGGAGCAAGGCGATATCATACACCACGCAGAGTCCTCATCACGGCAGACTGCGGTGGCAGTAACAGTCCACGAACGCATCTTTGGCTATGGGAATTGCAGAAGCTCGCCAACAAGACAGGGATGATTTTCGAGGCGTGCCACTACCCACCCGGAACGAGCAAGTGGAACAAGATCGAGCACCGGCTATTCTGCCACATCACGCGCAACTGGCAGGACGTGCCGCTGGAGACTCACGAAGTGGTCGTGAACTTGATTGGTTCGACCACAACCGGGGAGGGCCTGGAAGTGCATGCGTGGTTGGACGGAAAGTTATATGAGAAGGGACGCAAGGTTTCCGTCGAAGAACTCAGTGAAGTATCTATCAAGCGCAATAAATTTCATGGAGAATGGAACTATCAAATCCATCCGAACAAATAATCCTAATTCGGTAGTTTATTGTTTTGCGCTGCTTTAGTTCCCGCATCGGAACGATTTGCCTCTGAGCCGGGTCAGGACTGTAAGCGGGGTCCAAAGCGTCTTGCGTGGGCATTTGCTACGGCGGTTTCATAGGTTTCATAGTTTCCGCATCGATGACGCTGATGAAGTCGGGCTGGCTTTCAAATTTCTTTCCCGATGCGGGCTTTGAGCCAGTTGGCGGGGGGCGGGCTGATGGCGTCTTTTGCCAACATGCCGGGCAGATGCTCGCGAATGAGTATTTAGGCTGGCGTTTCCTTGGTGTGCCGCTTTTCTGATCTCGTGCTCGCGAAACGAATTATTCCCTGCCTGGACGTGACCGATGGTCGTGTCGTCAAAGGCGTCAACTTTGTGGATCTGATCGATGCGGGAGACCCAGTCGAGTGTGCGATCGCCTATAATTTACAGCAAGCGGACGAGCTGGTGTTTCTCGACATCACCGCCTCTTCGGACAATCGCAAGACGATGGTCGAAGTGGTTCGTCGCACTGCGGAAAAGTGTTTCATCCCGCTCACCGTGGGTGGCGGAATCCGGAAGGTGGACAACATGCGTGAAATGCTGCTCGCGGGCGCGGACAAGGTTGGCATCAACACTTCGGCGGTGACTCGTCCTGGATTAATCGATGAGGGAGCTAAAGCTTTCGGCAGTCAATGCATCGTCGTCGCCATCGATGCAAAACGCGAGGGGCCCGGGAAATGGGGCGTTTACACCCACGGCGGGCGGACACCTGTCGGGCTGGATGCGGTGGAATGGGCCAAGGAGGTCTGGCGCCGCGGGGCAGGGGAGATCTTACTCACCAGCATGGACTCAGACGGGACCCAAGCGGGCTACGACATCGAGCTAACCGCTGCGGTCTCGTCGGCCATCGGAATTCCAGTCATCGCCAGTGGCGGTGCGGGAAATCTCGATCACATGGTCGATGTGCTCCATGCGGGCAAGGCGGACGCCGTTCTCGCAGCGAGTATTTTCCACTTCGGGATGCATACCGTGGGTGAGGCCAAGCGCCACTTCGCCGAACGAGGAGTGCCTGTGAGGCCGATTGTTTCCTGAAGGAATCAGCCCGCGATGAGATTCTGTCTGCTGCCATTGTGTCTGTTGGGGATTCTTGTTAGCGCGAGTTGCCGGAAGCCGCGAATCGTTGGACCTCCTAAGGCGGTTCCAGTTAAGTTAGATGGAGCCTTGGAGTTGTCATTGATGAGCTTCAATGTGCGCTACGAGACTCCAGAAGACAGAGGTTTGCATGCATGGCGAGAGCGGATCGTGGGTGCCACCCGGATGATTCGCCGGCAAGACCTGGATTGCATCGGTGTGCAGGAGGCTTTGCACGGGCAGGTGGCTGATTTATGGGCATCCCTGCCAGATTACGAATTTTTCGGAGTGGGGAGGGACGATGGTCGCAGTGCGGGAGAATATTCCGGAATTTTCTATCGTAGGGATCGCTTCCGACTTGATCCGGCGGAGGGCGGCACTTTCTGGCTCTCTGACACGCCGGATAAGCCAGGAACGATGACTTGGGGAAATGAGATTCCGCGCGTCGTCGTGTGGATTCGCTTGATGGATCTCGCGACAGGACGTGGATTTTACGTATTCAACACCCATTGGGATCACAAAAATCAAAAATCACGGGAGTTGGCTTCCCTGCTGATCGCTGAGCGGATCGATGCAAGGAATCATCCGACTGAGCCAGTGGCAATGATAGGCGATTTTAACTCGAATGAGGCTAATCCCGGCTTGATCTATCTACTGGGAAAACGAACTCAAATCGCAGGCTCCGAGCGGGTATGGGCAAACGGATTGTTGGATACCTATCAGGCTTTGCATAAAGATGAGCCAAACCGGCGGACGCTGCATTTTTGGAAAGGCAGTCGAGAGGGAGTGGTCAAGGTGGATCATATTCTCGTGAGCCGCAGTGCGGAAATCTTGGAGTCGGCAATCGTCAGCGAAGATCAACCCATGGTTTCCGATCATTTTCCAGTGACAGCCCGCGTTCGATTTCCCTCTAGCAGCCTATCGAATTAGCCGCCCGCCAAGCGATAATGAACAAAGCACCGGCAAAAAGCCCACAGGCAAGCCACCCGAACCACTCAAGGAAATCCCCGTGACAAGGGGCAATACAACCTCACTGATCCCGAAAGCCGGATCATGGAAATGCGCGGCGGAATCGGACAGTGCTACAACGCCCTAGTCGCAGTGGAAAGGCATGGACTTAAGGGGCCACACGATTAGTCTTGATCGTCAAGCGGGGTTACCTACTTTTCGCCCCACTTTTCAGTGGTTTTCAGTTCACCCATATTCCTTTTTTTATTTTTGCCGGTAGTGCTGACCGTCTATGCGGTTCTGCCCGGGCTCAAGAGCAAGAATTTCTGGCTGCTGCTGACGAGTCTAGTGTTTTACGCGTGGGGTGAGGTGGTTTTCATCTTCCTGCTGCTAGCTTCCACGCTGATGAATTATTATCTCGGGCTGTGGGTAGACCACAGCGAGGACGCGGGTCGACGCAAGCTCGCGGTCGGGATTGCGGTGGCGCTGAATGTCGGGCTGCTGGTGTTTTTCAAATACGCGGATTTTGTCGTGACGTCGCTCAATTCGGTGGTGCATCTGGTTGGGTTCGCGCAGTTCAAACAGCCGCACATTCCGCTTCCGGTCGGGATTTCGTTTTTCACCTTTCACGCGCTGTCATATGTTATCGATATCTATCGGCGCAAATGGAAGGCGGCCACCGACCCGAAGGACACGGCGCTCTACATCTTTTTTTTCCCCCAACTGATCGCCGGGCCGATCCTACGTTGGAGTGCCATCGCCCCGCAATTGATCCAGAGGCAGATGAGTCGGGAAATGTTCGCCGAAGGCGTCCGGCGTTTCGTGGGCGGGCTGTCCAAGAAGATGATCATTGCCAATTCACTAGCCGTTCCGGCGGATCAGATTTTTTCGCTATCGGGGGATGAACTTTCGATGTCGGTCGCCTGGTTCGGCATCGTCTGTTATACGCTGCAGCTTTACTTCGACTTCTCTGGCTACTCGGACATGGCGGTGGGCATGGGGAAAATGTTCGGGTTCACGTTCATTGAGAATTTCAACTTTCCCTACATCGCGCAGTCCATCCGTGACTTCTGGCGGCGCTGGCACATTTCGCTTTCATTATGGTTCCGGGACTATGTATATATTCCGCTGGGCGGTAACCGAGTTTCCGACATGCGGAACCACTTGAACTTGGTCATCGTTTTCTTTCTGTGTGGCCTGTGGCACGGTGCCAGTTGGACCTTCGTGATCTGGGGAATTTACAACGGATTTTTCCTAGTGCTGGAGCGGACCCGGTTCGGTGGGTGGATGGACCGAATCCCCCGTCCCGCGCGGCATGTATACGCGATCATCGTCGTGATGATGGGATGGGTGTTGTTCCGGTCCAACACTTGCACGGCGGCGCTGCATTATTTTCTCGCCCTCTTCGGTCAGAGTGATGCGATCACTCCCCATCTGCTTGTGCGTTACCTGAGCCATCAGTCGTTGTGGGCGCTGGCGTTCGGTGTTTTATTCAGCGGGCCGCTATGGAGCACGATCAAAACGACTTGCTCTCGAATCGGCCTGGCCGCGCCCGTTGATTACCGCCCCGGGGTAATGATCCTTGGTGCAACGCTGGAGACGGTTCTCATCATTGGGCTGATGTTGGTTTCTGTCATTTTCCTTGCCGGTAGCACCTACAATCCATTCATTTATTTCCGTTTTTAACAAGAATGGATCAGCCTGCAACGCCATCTTCTTTGACACGCTGGACCAACACGGTGCAGGTCGGGCTATTCGCGGTCCTGCTGTCGCTGCCAATGGTGGATAGTTTTCTGCATCTCGACCGAACTCGTCCGCGGGATGAAAACCGGGCGAAGGCGGCATACCCAAAAGCTCCGGCAAGATTCCGCGATCTGCAGCTCTATCTGGCGGGGCTGGAGGTATATTTCAATGATCACTTCGGTTACCGCAACACGCTCGTGAAGTGGGACAATAAACTGAGAACACGAATCCTGAAGGACACGACTTCACAGAAAGTACTGGCCGGCAAGCAGAACTGGCTGTTCTTCCGCGGGGATCAGATGGTCGAACATTATAGCGGGAAGATCCAGTTCACGCCCGAGCAGCTGCGCGACTGGCAGATGCTGCTGGAAAAGCGCCGTGACTGGCTGGCCCGGCGTGGCATTCCCTACGCGTTCGTCATCGCTCCGGACAAACAAACTGTCTATCCTGAATACCTCCCCGACTGGGTCACCAAAATGGGCAGGGAAACAAAAATCGACCAGTTTTTCGCGTATATGAAGGAGCACTCGACCGTTCCAGTGCTGGACCTGCGGAAACCGCTGCTTGAGGCTAAAAAGAGCCATCCAGTTTATTTGAATTCTGATACGCACTGGAACAGTTTCGGCAGTTTCGCGGCCTATCAGGAGCTGATCGGCAAGCTTTCGCCACTCGTGCCTGCGCTGAAGTTGAAGCCCGCTCCGTCCACAGACTTCACCTTGACCAATCCCCCCCAGCCGGGCGGTGATCTCGTCAGGATTCTCGGAGCAAGCATGACCGAGAACAATGCCTATCTGCTGAACGCCAAGCCGGGGTTGGCGCAAATTATCATGAATGTTCCTCCGCCGGAACGAGTCACGGATCCGGCGTTCAGCAGCAATCCCTCGGCCAAGGGCAGTTTCCTTCTCTTCCACGATTCCTTCGCCGGTTTTTGGTATCCATTCCTCGCATATAACTTTAACAAATGCACTTACCTTTGGCAATACGACCTCGACCCTGCGTGGATCGAACGGGATCGTCCCGATATCGTCGTCACCGAGATGTTGGAACGTTTTTTCAACATCAGGGACCCTAAGGAAATGATGCTTAAGGAAGGGCTGGATTGAGTGCGCCCGGGGCTTTCCCCGTTTCTCAATGCTGGCTGCGGGCTTCCATTCTCACCTTGACGTCCCTGCCGGGTTCCCTGAAATAAGCTTCAACATTCCATGGTTTTCAGTTCGCCGATCTTTCTCTTCCTGTTTTTGCCGATTGTCCTGACAGGGTATTTTTTCTTGCCCGGCTTGAAACTGAAGAACCTGTGGTTGCTCGTTTTCAGTCTGGTTTTCTATGCGTGGGGCGAGCCGGTCTTCATCCAGTTGGCGCTGGTTTCCACCTTGATGAACTATTTTCTCGGGCGGTGGGTGGATCGCACTGAGGACGTTTATTGGCGTAAATTCGCCGTGGGCATGGCGGTTAGTCTCAATCTGGGACTTCTGGTTTTTTACAAATACGCCAACTTTTTAGTAAATAACCTCAACGCGCTGCTGGGGGAATTCAAGGTGCCACCGATTCATATCCCTCACATCCTGCTGCCTGTTGGAATCTCGTTTTTCACTTTTCATGCGCTGTCCTACGTGGTGGACGTGTATCGCCGCAAATGGAAGGCCGCGACGAATCCGTGCGACGTGGCACTCTACATTTTCTTTTTCCCCCAGTTAATCGCCGGACCGATCCTGCGGTGGAGCGGGATCGCGCCACAACTGGCGCAACGCGGTGTCACCGTCGCGAAGTTCGCCGATGGGATCCGGCGCTTTATCATCGGCCTCGGCAAGAAGATGATCGTGGCAAACGCCGTCGCCGTGCCGGCGGATCAGATTTTCGCACTGCCTGGGCATGAGCTGACACCCATGGTGGCGTGGCTGGGTGCCGTGTGTTACGCGCTGCAGATTTACTTCGACTTCTCCGGCTACTCGGACATGGCGGTGGGGTTGGGTAAAATGTTCGGCTTCCAGTTTCTGGAGAATTTCAATTACCCGTATATCTCTCAATCCGTCCGTGACTTCTGGCGGCGTTGGCACATCTCTCTGTCTTCATGGTTTCGTGATTACCTCTATATCCCGCTGGGTGGCAACCGGGTTTCCGAGGGGCGGAATTACTTCAATCTGATTCTGGTTTTCTTCCTCTGCGGGCTGTGGCATGGCGCGAGTTGGACTTTTGTGATTTGGGGCTTGTATCACGGGATATTTTTGGTGGCGGAGCGCACCCGTTTCGGAGGGTTCATGGATGGCTTGCCGAGACCCGTCCGTCACTGTTACGCGCTGCTGGCGGTATTGATCGGCTGGGTGCTCTTCCGTGCTGAGTCGCTTCAGCAGGCGCTGGCGTTTTTCTCCGTCATGTTCGGCTTCGGCCAGGCAGTTTCAATTAACCAGTCATTGACTGGCTACCTGACCCATCAAGTGACATTAGCACTCGCTGCTGGCATCGTTTTTTCCACTCCCGCGTGGCCGGTATGCAAAGCTTGGTTGGGAAAAATCGTCGAAGCCACACCTATTCGATTCCAGCCGGGAATCGTGGTTGCTGGATTGGTATTGGAAGGTGTCTTGCTGATCTGCCTGCTCGTTGTTTCCGCGGCGTGGCTTGCCGGGGGGACTTACAACCCTTTCATTTACTTCCGCTTCTAGGATACTATGAACATGAATCTCCAGCTGAATAATCTCCGGAACCGCGTGGCTTGGGTCTTCATCGGCCTCTTTTTCATCTTACTATGGTTGCCCTTGGCGGACTCCGCGTTTGATTTGGACAGGGTTCCCTTAACCGACGAGAAGCGTGCCTTGGCGACCTTTCCGGAATACGCGCCCGGAGTGAAGCCGATGCGGGAGTATTTAATGGGAATAGACGCCTACTATGCGGATCATTTCGGTTTCCGCAATCAGTTGCTCCGTTGGAACAACCGCTGGAAGCGTAGATATTTCAAGGAGTCCTCAGTGGCCAATGTGGTCTTGGGCAAGGACGGTTGGCTCTATTTCTCAGGGCAAGATATGGCTGGGCACGCCCGTGGCTTGAAGGGTTTCAAGCCCGCGGAGTTGAAAAACTGGCAGGAAGTCTTGGAAGGTCGGCGGGACTGGCTGGCCCAACGTGGAATCAAGTATCTGTTCATCATTCCCCCGGACAAGGAAACCATCTACCCTGAGCATCTGCCGGACTGGATCCGCAGGACCGGTCCTTATAACAAGCTTGACCAGTTGCTGGCTTACATGAAGGAGCACTCGTCCGTCGAGATTCTGGATCTTCGTCCGGTTTTGCGGGCGGCGAAATCTACGGCTCCTACTTATTTTAACACCGATACTCATTGGAACCATTTCGGCGGTTTTACCGGCTACCAGTCCTTGATTCATGCATTGCGGCGCCAGTTGCCGGACTTGAGCGAACCCCTTCCATTGAGTTCCTTTGAGATGTCCATCGTTCCGACTCCCGGGATGGATCTGGCTCAAATGCTGGGGCAGGAAAAATCCCTGAAAGAAGTGAACATGGCGCACTTGTCGCCCAAACCGCCGTTGTTCGAGTTGGAAGCGAAAGGTGATGCCTCGATCCTACCCAAGCAGTGGGAACCACAGCGAATTCCACTCCGCACTACCAATCCCGCGAACAAACACACGATGATCATGTTTCGTGATTCATTCGCCGGTTTTTTGATCCCGTTCCTCGGATATAATTTAAAGGAGGTAATTTATATTTCCCAACCAGAGTGGGATCTCAAGTTGATTGATCGGGAAAAACCGGATGTGGTGGTGGATGAAATCCTCGAACGTCTCTTCAATAACATTGACACCAAGAGGCTGCGACTTTCGACAAATTTGTGATAGGAGTGAGGGTAAAAGGTTCCTGCCTGTAACAATAAAGGGTGAAAAAAACCGCTCGTAATTACGCTGACGGTGATCAGTCCCGTCATCGAGCAAGTGTCCAGTGCTCTCGTCGCCAGCGAGGTGACGTCCTTATATCGACACTTAAATCGGCATTGCCTCAAATCTGATAGGCTGCTAGAGAAGTGAGTAACGGTAGGCGACGTATTCTGCAAGAGCCTCCTGCCAGGGTCGCGGTGAGTTGCCGAGAATGTTGGTCAGTCTGTGCGTGCTCATCGCGGTGAATCGCGGTCGCTCGGCGCGGAATGAGGTCATTTCACGGAGAGTTTGTTTTTGAATAGGCAGGAGTTTGGAAATGACTCCTCCGACGATCATTTCTTCGATGACCGCCGTCGCCAAGTCGTGCCAACTGACGGGATCGCCTGAGTTGCAGGCATGAAAGATTCCGGTGGCCTTTTGCTCGATCAGGCACTCCACCCATCGGGAGAGATCTGTGGTGTATGTCGGAAGTGAAAATTTGTCCGCCACCGTCGCCAAGGGACGACCCGCGAGGGCGTGGTCGAAGACTTGATCGATGAACGAGGCTTTTTCCGGTCCGAAAACCCAAGAGACACGAATCACGGTATTGCACGGATTCGCCAAGATAGCGAGCTCGCCAGCGCGTTTGCTGCGGCCATAGACATTCACGGGCACTGCGGGATCTGCCTCACCGCGCAGTCCTGCGTTCTTGCCGCCGAATACATAGTCGGTGCTGAAGTGAAAAACGGGTACGCTGCGAGTTGCCGCCCATTTTGCGATTTCCGCAGGAGCTTCGGCATTGATCCGCATCGCGAGAGTTGGGTCATCTTCGCAGGCTTCGAGCGAGGTGAGTCCGGCTGGGTTGACGAAAACGTCGCACTCCAAGGAATCCAATGAACTCGCCAGCGATTGCGGATCAGCAAGATCACAAAGTGTCCGCGGCAGGGCAATGATCTGGTGGCGAGCGGAAAAATGCCGCGCTAAAGTAACTCCCACCCGCCCGGTGGTCCCTGTCACCGCGATGCGCATGGCCTCAAAGCAGGCCTTGCTCGCGCAATTCTTCTTCCACCTCGTTGTAGCTGGGAGCCACGATCCCCGCATCCCGGATGCGTTGAATCTTGCGCCGCACTCCGAATTTGCTCCGAGGGCCAGTCACCAAATCCGTAACACCGCCCACGACAAATGGTAGTAAAGCCGCGATTCCCAATGCACCGAGGCCGATTCCTACGCCACGGCGCGCTCCACGATGCATGAGATCGCCTAGCAGTAAGCCTGCTGCCGCGCCCAAAAGTGCGGGTGCCGTCAGAGCACTGGTCTCAATCCATGCCGGAGTCGTGTCGCAATTATCATCAGCCATGGCTGAGCCTAAGTCTTTTTTTGTCCTAACGACAACTCCGGAAAGCAGAAATCGTCCACTTTTCGGTAGGTGAGTCAAATCTACTCGGGGTAGGTGGGAATTTTAGGAACTTTATTCGACCGGGACGTGAGGTTCGAAAGTCATGGAACGCTCGTGCTCGCGGGCTTTTGCGGCTTTTTTAGCCTGTTGGTAGAATTGATCCTGCACGCGGAATGCCTTCTGGCCTTTCTGACGGACGAGGCGCAGTGAAGTGCCATCGGGGAGCAGGCGGGAAGCTTGGGTGTTGTCCTGAAAGTAGGCTTCGAGAATCCGAACGAGCCGCCGCTTGAGTGCGGGTTCTTCGATGGGGATCATCAGTTCGACACGTTTTTCCAAGTTACGTGTCATCCAGTCTGCGGAGGCGATGTATACTTCCGAGCTGCCGCCTTGGTGGAAATAGAAGAGTCGGGCGTGTTCGAGGAATCGATCAATGATAGAGATGACTTCGATGTTTTTCGAGTATTTCGGATCGCCGGGCTTGAGGCAGCAAATCCCGCGGATGTTCAGGCGGATTTCGACGCCGGCTTGGGAGGCTTTGTAAAGTGCGTTGATGATGTCCGGGTCTTGCAAGGAATTCACCTTGCCGATGATGCGAGCGGGTTGCCCTTGCTTGGCGCGCTCTGCTTCTCCGGCGATGAGGTCGAGCAGCGTGCGCTTCATGGCGGTGGGTGCGGGGACGAGGCGTTGGAAACGGAGGAGTTTGGAGCGGCCGGTGACGGCGTTGAAGAAGAGCGATGCGTCGTGCCCATACTCCGGCTTGCAGGTGAGGTAGGAAAGGTCGGTGTAAAGTTTGGCGGTAGTCTCGTTGTAATTGCCGGTACCGAGGTGGACGTAGCGGCGAAGATGACCGGACTCACGTCGAACGATGAGGCAGATTTTGGCGTGGGTCTTGAGATTCTTCACCCCGTAAACGATCTGGGCACCGGCACGTTGAAGTTCGTCGGCACGGTCGAGATTGCGTGCTTCGTCGAAGCGAGCCTTGAGCTCGACGAGAGCGGTCACGTGTTTGCCATTTTCCGCAGCTTTGATGAGGGCGTCCACGATGCGTGACTTGCGCGCAGTGCGATAGAGGACTTGTTTGATGGCGATGACGTCTGGATCTTCGGCGGCCTCCTCGATCATACGGACCACTGGCTCAAAGGATTCGTAGGGGTGAAACAGGAGCACATCGTTAGAGGCAACAGTTTCAAACATCGAGGAACCGGGAGTGATGGCGGGTGAGTTTTGCGCAGGCCAATCGACATCACGTAAGTGGTCGAATCCTGAGAGGAATGCGAGTTCCATGAACGACGCCAGTCCGGGCGGGCCATCGACCCGATAGACTTCCTGTGGCGTAGTCGCGGTGACTTGCTGGATCATCCGGACAAGATCGCGAGGGGCATCCGAGCGCAGTTCCAAGCGGACGGTGTCGGCAAGGCGGCGGGCGGATAACACGTCTTCCATCTCGCCTGCTAGGTCGGCGGCGTCTTCGTCTTGGATGACGATGTCGCCATTCCGAGTGACGCGGAAGGTGGTGGTGGCGGTGACCGTTTCACCCGGAAAAAGCTGGCCTGCGTGAGTCGCGACGAGGTCCTCGATGAGGACGAAGCCATGGCCTTCTTTCTCGATGGTGACATTGACCCGGCGGCCAAGAATTTCCGGTATCGGGATGAGAGCGTGACGGATGATGAAGGTTTCAGGGTCAAGCAAGCGGCAGGCGACGGTGATCTGAAGACCTGGGACGATGGGTGGTGGCCCATCTGGATCCACTGCCAGCGGAGTGAGCAACGGGAAAATGGCATCTTCAAAAGTGGCTGCGACTTGGGCGGACTGCACCACAGTCAGGTCGCGCGGCTGGAGTGGATAGATGCCGGCTTTTTCTAACGCAGGGACGATCGTGCCGGTAAGCAGGCTATATTGCTGCGCGCTCATTTTGAGAATACGCTGGCGGAGAGCTGTCAGATTTCTGCTGGGGGTGAGGCCTGACGCATCCGGTGTCTTGCGTCCGCTGCGGCGCATCAGCATCAGCCCGCCGATCCGGACTTGGAAAAACTCGTCGAGGTTCGAGGCGGTGATGGCAAGGAATTTCACCCGTTCAAGGAGGGGGAGATCCTCGCGCAGAGCTTCATTGAGGACGCGCTGGTTGAACTCGATCCAAGAGAGCTCGCGATTGAGATAGGGGGTGGCCATTGTGATTTTGAAAATATAATTGTTAGTTGTCTTCGTCGATCACGACGCCGAGGCCGAAGACTTGTTCGAAGAGGTCAGCTTTAGAAGCCATGGCGAGACGCTCGACTGCGGCATCGGCTAGACCGGGCAGACGGATGCGGAGCTTACCGGATTCGCGGCGGATTTCGAGGTTTGCGACGCGCTGGACATGCGTGCGCTCGAGGGCATCGGCCACGCGGAGGAGGGCAGCGAGTTTACAAACACGGATGCGGTCATCCGTGCTAAGGCTGGCGTAGCTCGGGTGGTCCAGCCGTGGACCCGAGTGGCGGTGGTAGCGTGCGACCAGTGCGACGATGGTGACAACGAGCCGGTCGAGGCCGAAGACTTCGGAGTTTAAAATGAGATACTCGGAGTGCTTGTGGTGAGCCCGCGGACTGACGTAAGTGCCGACTTCATGAAGGATGGCTGCGACTTGGAGCAGTAGCGAATCGTGCGGAGTGAGCTGATGGAGATCGGTCAGTGATTCAAAAAACCGCGCACAGAGATTACCAACATGTTCGCCATGGCTGGGGTCCGACTGATAACGTTCTGCCAGAATTCTCGCTGAGCGCAGGACTTCCTCTGCGAAGGCGCCGGTGTGTTCTTGCGAGACGAGCAAGTCGTGGAGCAGACCTTGTTCATACTCGCTGGTGGGAATGTGGACTTCGTGGAGCTTGAGAGTTTCGGCGACAGCGAGATTGATTTCCAGCGCTGGAATGAGAGCCTCGGCGGTCTGATAGTCGAGTTGGAATTGTTTTACTAACTCCACGTCACTCATGTTAGCCGCATCGGCAGTGAACTGCCTGAGAGTCTTAAGTGAGCAGACTTGGGTATGCTTTGTGAGCGCGGGCGCGACGGATTGCAGCTCGTAGCCGATGAGCACCAACCCGTCGATGGTGACATCGGAGAAGTCGAAGCGGATCTGCGCGAGATTTCCGTAAGCATGCTCGCGGATGACGCGGAGCATGGCGGACCCTTCTGCGTGAGAACCATCCACCGCTTCGCGTGTCCGGTGGGCGCCCATGCGGTAGCTGGTATAGCGAGCGATGAGTCCATTTTGAAAGAGCAACGCACGCGTATTTCCAGGGCCGACGTGAAGAACCAGTGTGGTGTCCTTTCGCATGGCCGGCAGGTTGAGAAGCCGGCGGCGAGTTTTGAGATAAATGAGACGAGTCATTTCTCCGTCGTCGATGGTGGTGATGCGCAAGCCACAGGCGATGCGAATCCGATTCATCACGGTCTCGTGGTTGATCGCCTCACTTAAGATATTGGTGGCGACTGCGCGGGTGACGGCGTGGGGATCGAGCCCGAGCTCGGCGAGGGATTTTTGGTAACCCTTGATGATCGAGACCACGCGCTCGGTGGTGGACGCGCTGACCATGCCATTGCGGAAAATATCGCGGGCAAGCGGGGCCGGTTGCTCGAGGAAATCAATGGGCGTCAGCGTGTCATCCTCCGCCTTTTCCGCGACCATCAGGGAAACCGAACTGGCACCGATGTGCAGGGCGGTGAAGAGATTTTCGGCAACGAGTGCTTTTTTCGCAGGT
>JANPAU010000144.1:0-6345 GCA_031430055.1 Akkermansiaceae bacterium
ACAGGTGCTGACGAGTTGAAAATCTTTTTTGCCAAGAAACCCGTCGAGGAAAAGCTGCCAGCCAAGCCAGATAAAGCACCTCCGGACAAGACCACGGAATCCCCCGAAGCAGGGATCGGCGGCGACTTCGGCGCTAAATTCGGCGACGTCGAGCGCATCGTCGCCACCGGTGCCGTCCGCCTCGACCAGAGGGCCGTCGAGGGTAAGGAACCCATCAAAGCCAGCGGCCGCATTTTCACCTACAACCTCAAAGAAGATCGTATCCTACTCAGCGGTGGATTTCCATGGTTCACCCAGGGCACCACTTACATGCGCGCCATGCAGCCGGACTTGACCCTGCAACTCTTTCCCAAGACCGGTAGCTTCGTCACCGAAGGAAATTGGCAAATGGGTGGAAATCTCGAGCAAAAAAAGAAGGATGCCGATCCCCAACCCAAGAAAAAAGACCCTCGCTAATGTCTAGCCAAGCCACTCCCCAGATTCACCATCCCGGCTCGACTTGCTCTAACACCGAGTCCGCCGTTCTTTTCGCCGATGGACTCCGCAAGACCTACGCTGGACGCCGCGTGGTGGATGGCGTTTCCATCACCGTCCAGCCTCGCGAAATTGTCGGCCTACTCGGTCCTAACGGTGCGGGGAAAACAACCTCCTTTTACATGATCGCCGGCCTCGTCCCCGCCGATGCAGGCTCGGTTTGTTTCAACGGCCACGACATGTCCCGCTTGCCGATGCACCGTCGCGCCCGCCTCGGCCTTGGCTATCTCCCCCAGGAAGAATCGATTTTCCGCAAACTCTCGGTACTCGATAACCTGCTCGCCATCCTTGAGACTCGGCCCAAGCTCAGCCGGGCGGACCGTCACGACCGCGCCCATGAACTGCTCGAGCGTTTCGGCATCGGCAAGCTCGCCAAGTCGCTTGCCATCACTCTATCCGGTGGCGAGAAGCGCCGCCTCGCCATTGCCCGCTCCCTTTGCTCGGATCCGACTCTGCTGATGCTTGACGAGCCCTTCGCCGGCATCGACCCCATCGCCGTGGAAGACATCCAACGCATCGTGTTAGAGCTTCGGGAGCGCGATGGCCTAGCCATCCTCATCACCGACCACTCCGTCCGCGAAACTCTAAGCATTACCGACCGCGCCTTCCTCATTCACGATGGCCGTGTCATCCTCGAAGGGGCTTCCGATGAACTGGTCAATGACCCGATCGCCCGCAAGCACTACCTTGGTGACGATTTCCGGATGTAATCGATGGGCGTTTACGCAACTCGATGGCAGCCCGCCCACTGGGAAGGAATTGAGATAACCTGCCCGTCAGGGGGCCCGCTCCAGGCGGAGTCGATAGAAACCGGACGGAGAAATCGCAGTCGCGTCGGATAGCTCAACATTGACCTCGTCGATCGTCGCGGTGAAGCTGAAGACATCAGAGGAGAGCGCTCCGGGGCCGAGCGTCGTTGACTTCATCACTGCATAAGTTGTCCCGGTATTGGATTTTGAAATACCGAAACGGGCGGTGGTGCCGGTCTTGGAGAGGATCTGGAACCGCAGAAAGCTTGACGGGTTCTTGGGATCATGGCCGCTCGCCCATTCGAAGAAATTATTGTGGAGATCATGGTCCGGATTGGCACTCGGCCCGGCTTCTGCGGCCTCTGCCCCTTCGAGCCCGCCGCTGTGATCCGTGTCGAAAAACGCGAATTGCCACGCGTCGTCGATGCCGTCACCAGAAACTGGCGCGTAGTTGTCACGATCCGAGTCCAGGATGCTAACCAAGATCTCGGAGGTCAATCCGAAGGCCCCGCCACGGGCGACCGCGGCACGCTCGCCGACAACCGGTCCGGCTGTTGCCAGGCCTCCGAGGTCGATAGAATTGAATGGCCCTGAAATGATCGACCACGTAACGTCTTCCTCCGCCAGCGGCAAGGTCGTCTCATCATCCATGATGGCCAGTGCGCGGAGTTGGCTCGTGCCGCCTTCGTTGACTACCGGCGGCTGTGCCGATGCATCCAGCGCGGCGACATCGTAAAGCTGGCCTGCAAACCCTAGCTTGAGCGTGTAACTGGCCGAGGTGGCAACGATTCCGCCCGACGGATCCAGCGCGGTGTCTGCGATGATGTTTCCTCCTATCAGGCGAGACTCACCGGGACTTACCGAAGAAAGTGCCAGCACCGGAGGACTGGCATGGCTGCGCGGTGACACGGCGACCGCAATCGCCAACATCAAAGTCCATCTGAAATTCATGGCGGTCACGGAGCGAGGGTTTGAAGGGTGTATTGAATCCGGAAGCCATAGAAACGAAGGACTCCATCCGGGGCGTTCACGGTGAAATCCACAGTCACGAAATACTGGAAATTCGTATTGTTGACCACGGCGATACCCGCGTTCGGGCTCGTATTTGTGGCGATTACAATTCCCGGGTTATTCGGCGAAGCCGGAGACGGCACGTTGAGAGTGATGATATTCTCTGGAGACACGCCCGTAGTGACCGTGTTCAACCTCCGCAGCTGGGAGCTGATATTGGTGAAACTGTTGGTCAGCGAGTTATCCAAATACAAAAGGTCCATTCCGGTGACGGTTGCGCCTTGCGGAAGTTGGACTTCAGCAGTGCCGGTGAATTGTGTGTCCGTTCCCGAGCTGAGACTCTGAATAAATCCCAGAGGCGAGCGCAGGTAGGTTTCCGTAGAAGTCTGAGGTAGCATGGCACAGCCGGGGATATTCAGCGTGAAAGCCTTGGGTGCGAGAAATGCGAAGGAATTGGCAGAGACGGAATCGGCGGTAAGCGAGGTGGCCACAATATTCGAGGCGGTGAGAGAACCGGAGATTAAATTCCCAGTGATTGAAAGATCTCTCATCACAGTTGGCCCAGTGACGTTGAACGCCCCTGCCACCGTTGGCGTAGAAATTTGGAACATCTGTAGCCGGTCGGTGCCGGTATCCACGACGTAGGCAAAATTCCCCTGCACCGCCAATGATAAAGGAGTATTCAAACCTGTTGAATCAAAATCGCCTGCTACAATATTGTCCGGGTTAGAAACATCGAAAATCAGCAGTCGATCAGACGTGGCATCCACCACATAGGCGAATTTTTCAATTACTTTAACAGAGACGGGAGAATTTAAACCAACCTCGTTGGAATCGCGTGCTACAATGTTATCCGGGTTGGAAACATCGAAAATCTGTAGGCGAAAAGTGCCTACATCCACTACGTAGGCGAAGTTTCCCTGCACTGCGACAGATCTGGGACTATTCATACCGGTCGAGTCAAAATCGCGCGCAACGATGTTGTTGGGATTGGAAATATCGAAAATCTGCAGGCGATCAGTGTCGCTATCCACGACGTAGGCAAAGTTTCCCTGGACTGCGACAGATCTAGGAAAACTCATGCCGGTCGAGTCAAAATCGCGTGCAACGATGTTATCGGGGTTGGAAATATCGAAAATTTGCAAGCGGTTCGCATCAACATCCACGACGTATGCAAAGTTCCCTTGGACGGCGACGGAGACGGGGGAAATTAATCCAGTCGAATCCGAATCGCGTGCTACAATATTGTTAGGATTGGAAACATCGAAAATCTGCAGGTTGCTTGTGCTGGCACTCACGACATAAGCGAAGTTCCCCAGCACTTTAACAGATTTAGGACTCGGCCCGATCGCATTAAAATCGCGTGCAATGATAGCGTTAGGATCGGAAACGTCGAAAATCCGGATTACTGACAACAAATCATCTACGACATAGGCGAAGTTTCCTTGTATCGCAACATCCACAGGCGATGACATCCCGGTTTGGTCAAAATCACGTGCTACGATCACTGGCTCCGAAAAAATGCTCCCCACCTCTCCGGGAATTCCCACTCCGACCACTGCGCCCGGCGCGAGCTTGGCTTCAGTCACCGCGCCATCTGCCAGCATGGCTGCATCCACCGCTCCGGTCGCGATTTTTCCTTGAGTAACGGAGCCGGTGGCAAGCTTCGCTGACGTGACCGCTCCATCTGCCAGACTGCCTGCGGTCACCCCCCCTGCCGTCACGCCGGCGGCATGCAAGGCGAATGGAACAGCCGCAATGCACTGGTCTGGCGCGAGCGCTTGAAATCCGGCCACCCCATTGCTGAACCAGATCCGCAGATAGAGCTGGCTGCCGGCGGGTGGCTCGAGCGAAGGCGGTAGAGCCGCCATGTTGGCGATGCTGGTATCACCAAGCCAAGTGCCGTAAAGGCCTTTCGCCACTGGAGCTGCTACGGGCAGAGCCCGGTTCGCCAAGATTGGCAGGACTGGTAGCGGAGTTCGACCAGAGCGGTGATTCATTTCCGCTGCCATGATTGGCGTCTGGATCGGTGAAAAGCAGGAATTTGAATTGGCCGGAGCCGTCAAAGTTCACGCCTCCGACTGCGATGCGCCCTTGGTGGGGGATGGACTTGGGGATCTCAGCGGCGAGTGGGCCCGCAAGCAGGCACAACATCAGGAATCGACGGGGAGTTTTCATGATCTGATCGAAATGTGGTTTGAATTCCTTATAGCAATATCAGGAACAATTATCCTAAGAATCGAGCCTATGGAAATTTTGAATTTCTACAACGTCTGAATCAACTATTTCGCGCGGCAATCACGCATCGCCCCGAACGTAAAGACCAGGCTGTGACGCGTGGTGAGGAGCGAAGCTTCCAGTAATCCGTTGCGCTGGGGAGGATTGCACCCACGGAAAATCTATCTCTCCGCCTGCGCTCCGCCCTGCGGAAAATCCGCGCATCCTTCCAGATGGGATGCGGAGCGCAACGGCAGGATGCCCAGCATTTTCAAGATGAACTCTCTCGCATTGCATGACTGCCACCAATTTCCTATCCACATTTCACCAATGGTTGCTTGCCGAACCTTCGGGCCACGCCCCAGTCAGAACCATCATCCTGCATGGGGATTCCGACGTCTTCAGCGAGCGCTTGATCGAAGAAATCGCAGAATACCTCAATGAATACGATGACGACGACGCCGGTTGCTGGCTCGCCGCGACTGCGGACCTTGTGCAAAAAGTCTCGCTAGACAGCAATCTCAGGGAACTACTCGGAATTGCAGAAGGTTGCCCGAACTGCCCACCCACCAGTCCCTGTGGCACTCGTAAAACCCTAGCAGCCCTTGGCGAGCGAGGGCACGTCATCTTCCGCGATCTGACAGCCTCAGATAAAGAGTTGGATCTACCACTCGCGTTTCATGCCGGCATCGGCACCTCCGCCGCCAAATGCCACTTAGTCCTTAATCCTAATCTCATGGATCCTGCCAGCCTCGCGCACATCATCGGCGACATCTTCCTCGAGTGGCTTCACCGTGAACTCCACCGCGTGGTTCCAGTATGCTCCGGCGCCGAGTAAAAAATGCGCGACTTTTCGGAAACAAAGCTCAGTCTCGCTTCCTCATTCCTGATCTCCTACGGCCTGTCATCCAGCTATGAACGTCCTCGCTCTCACGATTCTCATCTCTTCCTGTCTAGCGGGAATTTTTATCGCTTGCTTTGCCGCAGAAATCCGCCGCAGCCGCCGCACCAGTCCAGAGCGCGACTCATTACTGCCTCTCGATCTCGAGCCGCCTCCTGCCCCGCCGGCACCTCCGACCACCGTTCTCTAACTTTACCTGCAATTGCCCATGACCACCTCTATCACCTACGACGACAAGTCAGTCCGCCGCTTCATGATTGCCTCCATCATGTGGGGAGTCATCGGAATGCTCGTCGGCGTCATCGCCGCCACTCAACTCTCGTGGTGGCAGATGAACGGCAAGTTTCTTGAATGGATCACCTTCGGCATGATCAAGGCCGAGGGCATCTCATTCCTCACCTTCGGACGCCTTCGCCCGCTCCATACGAATGCGGTCATCTTCGCCTTCGTCGGAAACATGATGTTCGCCGGCATCTACTACTCCACCCAGCGACTCTGCAAGGTGAGGACCGCTTCCGATCTCTTATCCAGTATCCACTTTTGGGGTTGGCAACTGATCATCGTCTCCGCCGTTTTCACCCTTCCCGCAGGATTCACCCGTGGCAAGGAATACGCCGAACTCATCTGGCCCATCAACATCGCCGTCGTCCTCATTTGGGTCGTCTTTGCGGTCAACTTCTTCTGGACCCTCGCTAAACGTAACGAGCCGAGCCTCTACGTCGCCCTCTGGTTTTACATCGCCACCATTATAACGGTCGCGATGCTCTACATCGTCAATCACCTGTCGCTTCCCACTTCCTTCATCCATTCCTACCCGATTTTCGGAGGACTCCAGGACGGCCTCGTGCAATGGTGGTATGGCCACAACGCCGTCGCATTCTTCCTAACGACGCCGATCCTCGGCATCATGTATTATTTCCTGCCCAAGGCTGC
>JANPAU010000145.1:0-4046 GCA_031430055.1 Akkermansiaceae bacterium
GAAAGAGTCTTGTCGTCTGACCGACTCTATCTATTCTTGCGCTCCACCCACGTCTAGCCTCCCCATGCCTCCACCACCTTTCTACGTTATCGGTCACAAGAACCCGGACACCGATGCGATCTGTTCCGCCATCGGTTATGCTGCCCTGCTTCGGGCGGTCGGGGAGGAGCCCCATGCCATCGCCGCGCGCTGCGGTGAGATTTCCCAACGGACGAAATGGGTGCTGGAACGTGCCTCGCTCGATGCTCCTTTGCTCCTAACAGACGTCCGGATGAGTGCAGGGATGATCTGCCATCGCAAGATCATCAAGGTGAGCGTAACAGACACCTTTCTCACCGCTTACCGGCGGATGCTTGCCGCAGAAATCCGCTGTGTGCCTGTCGAGGACGATGAGGGAAATCTCTGTGGTATCCTTCGCTATTTCGATTTGTTAAAACTCCTGCTACCTGCCGATACCGAGGGCTTAAGCGTGCGGACCATCCACGTCTCTCTGGCCAAGCTTGCGGATACGCTTCAGGCGGAAAGCCTCGGAGCGATGCTGCCGTCCCCCGAGTTCGAGGAAGACTTAATTCTTCTTGTGGGCGCTTCTTCCCAAGCCACCGTCGACAAGCGCCTCAAGCAGGCCGCCGAACAGGGAAACGTCGGTCAATTTCTCGTGATCTGCGGTGACCGGCCGATCGTCCAACGTTATGCTATCGACCACGGTGCCCGCGCCTTGTTAGTAACGGGGGACAACCCCGTGTCTGGAGAAATTCTCACCTATGCCGCACGCAAAGGCGTGATCTTGCTGCGCTGTCATCAAGACACCGCCAGTGCCTCCACCCTGATCCGCTGCTCTCGCACGGTGCGCCACGTGATGGAGAAAAATTTCCTCAACATCGGTGCTTCCGAGCCGGTTTCTCGATTGAGGAAAAGCCTCGCTGCCGTCGATCAAGATCTATTCCCGGTGCTGGATCACACGGGCGGAACTATGATCGGCGTCATTGCAAAGTCCGACCTCGTCGATCCGCCGCGCATACGCATCGCACTGGTCGATCACAACGAATACGCTCAAGCCGTCAACGGCGTGGAGGAGGCTGAAATCACCGAAGTCATCGATCACCACCGCCTCGCGGGTGACCTCGTCTCCCGCGAGCCGATCCGTTATTTAAATGAACCGGTGGGTTCTACCTGCACCCTCGTCGGCAGGAAATTCTTCCACCGCAGCCTGATACCCGCGCCGAGCGTGGCCTTGTGCCTGTGCGCTGGCATCGTCTCAGACACGCTGTGCCTCACCTCGCCGACGACCACTTTGCTAGATCGTGAAATGCTCACTTGGCTGAGCGGCGTGGCCGGCGTGGACCCCAAGAAATTTACTGACGAGTTCTTCGCCGTCGGTTCCTTGATTGCCAACGGCACTACGGAAGAAATTCTCAACGCCGACCGCAAATCGTTCACGGAACAAGGATTGTCCGTTAGTATTGCGCAGGTAGAAGAGCGCGATCTGGTAGGCTTCGCCGCGCGGCGAATCGAACTGGAAACCGCTCTCAAGGAGCTCTTCGAGCGCGAGCACTTCGACTTGGCAGTGCTCGCCGTGACCGACGTGGCCCTGCATCACAGCATGATCATTGCAATTGGCAAAGAGAGTGCGCTGGCGAAATTGCCCTTCGAGCGGATCGACGAAACCCTGTTTCATGCCCCCGGTGTGGTCAGCCGCAAGCGCCAGATTTTTCCCGCGGTTTGTGAAGCGATTCAGCATTCGCAGTAAGAACGTAGCGGCGACCGATGATCACCGCTACATTTCACTCCCTCAGATAACCACTCAGCGCCTCCCGCAGCGAGGTTCTTGCGCGGAACAGCAGGCTCTTCACCGCGCTAACTGAAAGTTTCAACACATCTGCGATTTCTTCGTAGGAGAGCTGTTCATAACGCCGCAGCACCACCGCCATTCGCTGGGTTTCCGGCAGCGAGGCGATCGCGTCATCGACCGCTTGTTGGAGTTCCGCTTGGAGCAATTCCGAATCCGGCTGGCGGTCTGGGCTGGCCTCGATGAGTTGGTTAGAATTCTCCTCGCGCTCGTCTGAGGAGACTTCCTTTTTCCGACTCTTGCGGCGGGTTTCGTTATAAACCAGATTCCGGGTGATGGTGTATAAATAGGTCGTGAACTTCGCGTCCGGACGATAACGTTTTGCATTTCGCCAAATCCGGAGAAAAACCTGCTGTGCGATATCTTCCGACTCGGAAACATTTCCTAACATTTTCGCCACCGTGCCGATGACCGCATTCTGGTGCCGCTCCACCAGCTCGCGAAATGCTTGATGATCGCCCTCACCGATGCGCGCCATCAACGCGAAATCGATGGCGCTCCCATCTACTGGACTTGGAACGGAATCAGCCTCCATCTTCAGGAAAAAAGGGGTAGCGGCGACATCGGCGCTGAACATGAAACATTCAACCTCAAGCAGCGGGCGAAGTTGCGCAGGAAAACTGGAGCGCAGAATCGATTCCGCCCGAGTCCATTCAAAGTTCTTCTGCCTTCGCCCACGCCTCCACCTCCTCATCCAAGAAAACCTCCTCGATCACCTCACGCGCCCAGTCCTCGCGCTTTGCCAGCTCGTTGAGCATCCGCCAAGCCACCACCTGCACCGCAGGCATTTCACTCCACACCACCTCTGCGAGATACTGCCACTCGCGGCCTTGCAACCGCTTCGGATGATCCAGCACGTCGTGGCACGCCTCACTGATCAGCAAAGTGCGCTCGAGGTCCGGCTCATCCGCCACCGGTGGCACTTCATAAGGCCGCAAAGATACACCCGCCGCGCCCGTTAATTCGCACTTGGATTTCGCCCGTCGCGCAAGGTCCTTGCCGAGTGCTTGCAAGGCCATCACCCGCGCTTGATGCGTCTCATAACCTTTTCCCATGCGCTGAGCCTAGCATGTTGGAAACGGATCAGGGAATCTTGAAATTTCGGGGAAGTCCGTCTTGGAAAATGCCTGTCTCGAATTCGGCAGACTTACCCTACACCGCCTTCCTGGCTGGATTTCGGTATTCGGGAACGACGTCGTCGATGCGATCCATGAAACCAATATGGTTCGCATCTTGGGGCTCGATTGTCCTCTCAACGTTTTTCGAAAGCCTAACGAAATCGGAATGGATAACTTCGACGCAATCTGCGGCAGAGCCTTGTTACGCAGTGATGGTACCCTTCTCCCTGATCCGGTCGTCACGACTTGTTGGGTCTCTTATTCATAATGGGTCCATAAGCGTATGACCTTCACTGTCTTTAGATCGACGATTACTTCATATACCATTCGATACTGGATATTGATACGGCGCGAATACGCTCCCTTCAGATCACCGACAAGTGCCTCAAATGGAGGAGGCTCTGCAAATGGATCCTCGCGGATAATCTCAAGCAGCTCTTTAGCCTTCTTTGCGAGAGGTGCCTCCTTGAGCTTCTTTGCATCCTTTCTTGCCTGGCGGGTATAGACCAACTCGTAACTCATAGGTCAACTTCTTTGCTGCAATCTCCAATCGACTCCGTCATTCCGGCGCGAATGGAATCCCGCATTCCCGGCATACTCACGAGATACAGAGTCTCTTGAATCGCTCGCCAGTCTGACTCTGAAACCAAAATGACATTGCCTCTCTTGCCTGTAATCTGGACAGGTTCGTGTTCCTCAAGAGTCGAATCGATCACCCTGTAAAGGTCCGCACGCGCCAATGTGGCTGAAATTGTCTTCATCGGAAAAGCGTACGTTTTTACGTTCGTTAAGCAAGGATCATTTCTGATCCCAACGTTAGATGCAGGGCGTTTGGCTGGAAGTTTTGACTCATTGATAATCAATGCTGGCGATCTATCAGAAAAGGGAGGTTGAGAACGCTTTTTTAACGATTGGCAGCCTCCAGCCAAACGCCCTAACGTCAAAAGTGTGGCACGGCGGAGATTGATCGTCCAGAGCGAAGCGAACGAGAGGCGTTACCCGCCGTTGCCACCACTGTCTTGTTCGCTGTTATTCATGGTCCAGGCCAGAAGTCCGCTTCAGCTTCCGCGTGTTCTAAAACC
>JANPAU010000146.1:0-2247 GCA_031430055.1 Akkermansiaceae bacterium
CGCCAGTTAGGCGTCGGCCCCGGAAAACCCCACGTCAAGTGCGCCAAAATCGTTGGTGAAACGATGGGTAACTTCCACCCGCACGGCGACATGTCGATCTACACTTCTCTCGTCAACATGGGCCAACCATGGTCGATGCGGGAAATGCTCATCGACGGCCAAGGTAACTTCGGCTCCGTAGAAGGCGACTCCGCCGCGTCCATGCGTTATACCGAAGCACGCCTGCATCCGCTCGGCCTCGCTATGATGGATGATCTCGACAAAGACACGGTCGACATGATTCCCAACTACGATGGCTCACAGTTAGAGCCATCCGTTCTGCCCTCCGCATTTCCTAACTTCCTGGTCAACGGCAGCACCGGCATCGCCGTCGGCATGGCCACCAACCTCGCCTCGCACAATCTCGGTGAAGTCGTGGATGCGATCTGCGCGCAAATTGATAACCCCGAGATCACGCTGCCCGAGTTAATGGAGTATATGAAAGGCCCGGACTTCCCGGTCGCCTGTGAAATCCGCGGCATCCGTGGCATCGAGGAATACTTCCGCACCGGCCGTGGCTCGATGCGGATGCGTGGTAAGATGGAGATCGAGGAAAGTGCGAATGGTCGCTCGATGATCATCATCCGCGGCGTCCCATACGGCGTGAACCGTGCAACCCTGCAAGAACGCATCGCGGAACTCGTCAACGAAAAGATCCTCACCGGCATCTCCGGAATGCGGGATCTATCCGCCGAGGACACCTGCATCGAGATCGAACTCAAGCGTGACGCCCGCCCGCAAGTCGTCATGGCGCAGCTTTTCAAGCTCACCTCCATGGAGACCTCGTTCTCCGTGAACATGCTCGCGATTCATAAAAATCGCCCGAAGCAACTCTCGCTCAAGGAAGCGATCGATGCCTACATCGAGCACCGCCGCGAAGTGGTCATCCGCCGCACTCGTTATCTATTAGGAAAAGCGGAAGAACGCGCCGAGTTGCTCGAAGCCTTCCTTCTCGCCCTCGGTCACCTCGATGATTTCATCAAGATCATTCGCTCCTCGAAAAATCGCGATGAAGCTCGCGAACGCCTTGCCGCATATAGCTTCCCTCTCGCCACCGCCGAAGCGCTCGGCATCCTAATCCGCTCGCAACCGACGATTTCCGGCGACACCTATTTCTTCAGCGAGCGTCAGGTAAATGCCATTCTCGAACTCCGCCTCTATCAGCTCACCGGCATGGAGCGCGACAAAGTGAAAGCAGAATACGACGCCGTGCTCGCCGACATTCTCGACCTCATGGACATCCTCGCTCGCGAGGAACGTGTGCTCACGATCATCAAAGACGAGCTGCGAGTGATCAAAGATAAGTTCGCTACCCCACGGAAGTGCAACATCGTCGCAGAAGTTGGTGAAGTCGCCATGGAAGACCTTATTGCTAACGATGCTATGATCGTCACTCTCTCGCATCGCGGCTATATCAAGCGCACTCTATCCAGTGAGTTCCGTGTGCAAGGCCGTGGAGGCAAAGGCCTCAAAGGCATGGAAACCCGCGGCACCAAGAAGGACGAAGCCGCCGACTTCATCGAGCACCTCTTCAGCGTCCAAGCGCACGACTATCTGTTATTTTTCACCAACACCGGGCGCATGTATGTCGAGCGCGTTTATCAACTCCCAGAAGGCTCGCGTACCTCTACCGGTCGCAGTATCCAGAATGTGCTCAACCTCAAGCCCGAGGAAAAAATTGCCGCACTCCTCCGCCTCGAACGAATCGTTGATGAAAATGGCAATGACATCACCTTCCGCGAGGAAGCGGGTTTCGTGTTCTTCGCTACCCGCACTGGCAAGATCAAAAAGACTCCACTCAACGATTTCCGCAACTACCGCCAAGCCGGCCTCAATGCCATCGTTCTCGAGGAGAACAATGAACTCATCGGCGTCCGTCTTACCTCCGGATCGGACAATATTCTGCTAGTGACCCACAAAGGCATGAGCGTTCACTTCGACGAAAACGACGCCCGCTCGCAAGGACGAGTCTCGATGGGCGTCCGTGGAATTCGCATCGCAGAGGACGATTACGTTGTCGGTCTAGCAGTTGCAACCAGCGGTGCCACGCTGCTCATTGCCTCCGAGAACGGCATCGGCAAGCGTTCACCCTTCGAGGACTACCGCAAGACCTTCCGCGGTGGTAAAGGCGTGAAAGCGATGAACGTCACTGAGAAATCAGGCCCACTCATCAGTGCAGTCACCGTGACGGAAGCAGACGAGTTGATG
>JANPAU010000147.1:0-5352 GCA_031430055.1 Akkermansiaceae bacterium
GTGGATACCCGATCAAGAACTTTCACCACTTGCGCTTGGGTCGTTGCAGGGCTGTTAGGAAAACGCCAGATTTGGCCGTTTTTTCCGACGAGAAGCAGATTGGTGCTGCCCGGAATCGGCGTCAGCCACAACGGGTCGATGAACTTTAAATTAGGAAATGCGTTCTCGGTGGACCAGCCGGTCGCTTGCCCAGGTGCGACGGATGGGAAGACTCCGTTGAAAAACGGATTCACCGGCTGGGGTGCGTCTAAGCCGCCAGCTTGAGCCATCGCTCGCGGCGCGGTTCCTAACAAAAATAGTAACGTCAGAAAACCGCCACATGCGGACAAGCATCGAGAGAGATCACGTTTCCACATCGTCGTTGAGATATTGGGTTTTTGTTTTGATGGCCAGATAGGCGGTTTTTTGATGAAAAAATCTACTCAGCGACTGTTGGTAGAATCATGCGGTGTGTGGTGCCCACACGGCGGACGATTCACTCTAGCCGCTTGATGCTTAGCGGATTCGCTTCTTGAAGCTCTGCGGGCAGCGCGGCATCCGGAAAACTCTGCCAAGCGACCGGGCGGCAGAAGCGGAAAATCGCCATGGTGCCGACGGACGTGCTGCGGCCGTCGGAAGTGGCGGGGAAGGGGCCACCGTGGACCATGCTGTTGCAGACTTCGACGCCGGTGGGAAAGCCGTTGAAGATGAGTCGGCCGGCGCGCTGTTGGAGAGCGTGGACGAGGCTGCCGTGGGAAGCGAGTTCTTCTGTGGTGGCGTGAAGGCTGGCGGTGAGCTGGCCTTCGAGGTGAGGAATAGCGGCTTCAATTTCAGCCAACGATCCGCGGACAATCAAGGTGGCTGGGCCGAACATTTCGCCTTGGAGTGCTTCGTTTTTCAAAAAGTCGGCGATGGAAACGGTGAAAACGGCGGGCGCGCCTTGGCCGGGACCGGCCTCGGTGGCGGAGCGGGCAAGGGTGGAGACGCCATCCGCAGCGGCGAAGGCGGCGGTGGAATCCGCGAAGGATTTACAAATCGAGGCATTCAACATCATGCCGGGAGTGCCTGCTTCGATGAGGGATTTGAGCTTGTTGAGGAATGCATCACCTTGGTCTGCAGGCATGAAGACGAGGCCAGGGTTGGTGCAGAATTGACCGACGCCCATCGTGAGCGAGCCGAAAAAAGCTTCGGCAAACGCCTCTTCGCCGCGCGCGAGGGCACCGGGGAGGATGACGACCGGATTCACGGAACTCATCTCGGCGTAAACGGGAATGGGCTGCTTGCGATTGGCGGCGGACTCCATCAGCGCGGTGCCACCGGCGCGCGAGCCGGTGAAGCCGACGGCTTGGGTGACGGGATGCTTGACCACCGCTTGGCCGACTGTGCGACCGCCGCCGTAAAGCACGGAGTAAACGCCTTCTGGCATGTGGGTGAGTTTTGCGGCGCGGATCACGGCATTGGCGACGATTTCCGTGACTCCGGGATGCGATGCGTGGGCGATGACCACGACTGGACAACCGGCGGCCAGAGCCGATGCGGTGTCGCCACCGGCGGCGGAGAATGCCAGTGGGAAATTGCTGGCACAGAAGACGGCGACTGGGCCGAGTGGGCGCAGCATTGAGCGGAGGTCCACTTTTGGAATCGGCAGGCGGTCTGGCTGGGCGCGATCGATGCGGGCATCGACCCACGAGCCATCTTCAATTTGTGCAGCAAACATCCGGAGTTGGCCGGTGGTGCGGCCGGTTTCGCCGCGCAGGCGGGGCTCGGGCAAGGCGGTTTCTAAAATGCCGCGGGCGACGATGTCATCGACGGCGGTTTCGATTTCCGTGGCGATGGAGCGGAGGAATCCGGCGCGGGTTTTTCCGGAGAGAGTCGAGTAGGCAGGAAATGCGGCGGCGGCGAGGGCCATGGCATGATCCACTTCCTCGGGCGTGGCGCTTCGGTAGATGGGTTCGAGCAGGGTGCCGGTGCCGGGCTGGACGGCATTGCCGCAGGATTCAGTGCCGGTGGAGCGTGAGTGGCCGATGAAGGAGGTGCCGAGGAGTGGAGTGGTCATGGAAAATGGGGTGGGGTGGGGCAGAAAAAAGGGGCGAGGAGTCCTATTCGGTCAGGTTAAGAATTTTTAACCGCAGATGAACACAGATGGACGCAGATGGAGAACATCGACTGAGACTGCGTTTCCACAACCTCTTAAAAATCTGTGTCAATCCGTGAAATCTGTGGTTAAAATCTCTTAACTTTTTGAACTAAAACGACAATACTGGGCGATATGCCCCTGCAACGGTCTAGAGCGAGACGCTCCAGACCCGTTTAGGCGATTATGCGATTGGAGGAGCGGTCGCGAGGGCGAGTTCGATGACAGCGGTGGCCTCGGCAAGCTCGGCTCCGGTGAGTTCGAGGCGCGGGGGACGGACGCGGTTGTTGCCGAGTTTACCGCCGGTGGCGAGGGTCTGCTGGAGCTTGATGAGCTGGACGAATTTCACGACGGTGTCCATGCGGAGCATTGGCAGCATCCATTGGTAAATCGCCATCGCTTCTTCGATTTTACCTGCGGTGGCGAGATCCCAGAGTTTCACGTTGTAGGCAGGGAAAGCGTCGCCGACGCCGGTGATCCAGAAGGTGGCACCCATGGCGGCACCTTCTAAGGCACAATCATCCACGCCCACGCCGAGAGCTACGCGGTCGCCGCAAAGTTCGCGGATACCGGCGATGCGACGGACATCGGTGGAGGATTCTTTGACGGACTCGACGTTCGGGCACTCGTCGGCGAGTTCCTTGATTTGGATGGGAGTGAAATCGGTTTTGTAGGCGACCGGGTTGTTATAAACGATGCACGGCAGGTCGGTGGCGTTGATGACGGCCATCATGTGCGTCTTCATTTCCCGCCAATCCGAGGCGTAAAGATAGGGAGGCAGCACCATCAGGCCGCGGCAGCCGTTGTCTTTTGCGGCTTTGGCGATGTCCACGGCTTCCTTGGTGGAAAGCGAGGCGACGCCGGGGATGATCGGGGTGTCAGGCAGTGCGGCGACGTAGGTTTTTTGCAGCGCGAGTTTTTCCTCGAATGTGAGGGTGGCTCCTTCGCCCAGCGAGCCGTGGCAGACGATGGCGGTGCAGTCGTTGTCGATCAGCCATTTACCATGCTCGGCCATGAGGCCGTGGTCGATGGTGAGGTCTGCGTTGAATTGTGTCAGTGTTGCGGGCATGACGCCCTTCCATTGGATGCTCATAGTATTTGATAGAAAATTCAGGGGGTTGGGAGAGATTTACTTTTTGAAGTGGGGAGTGATGATCACAGTGACGTTGGTTCCAACGGGCGGGACTCGTTTGGGAAATGCAAACCAGACCATGCCTTGTTCGTTGTCAGCGCCGGGATAGTTAATCATCGCGTATGAATCAAGCTTGATGGAGGCGATATCTCCAGTGAGTTCCGGAATAAATTTGCCCTCGGCGAAAGTTGAGCCGGTGTAGAGCCATGGACCGGGGGCGAGAGCGACGTCTTTCATGTTGTCCCGGAGCCATTCATTGATAGGGACGCGGCGGATGGTGCCGTTGTCACTCCATTCCACTTCCAAGGCGATCCGGGCGGAAGCTCTCACGGGGGTGGGGACTTCCGGGTACATGCCAGTCGGGTGGCCGGTCTCGTTGATTTCGGAGAACAGCTCGGGCGATGGCGCGTAGCGGAGCAGCGTGAAGGCAAGACTGAGGTCGGTCGGGACGATCGACGTGGTCAGAAGTGCTTCGTGGATTTTCCCCTTTTGGAGGGTGAAAATGTATTCGATGAGCCCTCCGGTCATGTTCACTTTGGCGGGAAAACGGATTTCCCGATTTTTTCGGTCGAGGATGACCTCGCCGACTTGATAGCGCGTCTCATCGAGCTTGGTGACTGATGGTTTCACCGGTTCTGCGGCAGCGTCCTTGACCGGCGGTAGTTCCGGCTTTGCGGGCGTAATTTCTTGGGCCAGCGAAAAGGAAACGCAGGCCGAGATGACGAGGAGAATGCGGGGAATCATTTTCGAGTGAAGGATGGCAGTTAAATGTGTCCCGCAGCCCGGATGTCGATCAGTCCGAGCGTTGGAACTTGCTGGAAGGGTTATGGGAATTGAGCTGCTTGAGTCAACTACGGAATTCCGTCGCAATGCGACGGACACGGCGGATTTTTGCACGGGGTCAGTTGCGGTGGGCGGTGATGGTGGCGAAGGCGAGGCGATGGTTGAACCGGTTCATCGTGTCGTGGAAGTCCTTGAAGGTCGATTGGCGGAGTTTTTTATGATGGCGTCTCCAATGGTCGAAAATACCAACGACGCTGCGTCGAAGGATGCCTAGCACAAGGATGGCATTGCGGTTGCGCACGCGGCTGGCATCTTCGCCGCCGCTTACGCCGAGCCGCTGGTGGAAACCGCTCTCAATGTCCCCCAACTAAGCCCAGTTCCTTCCCACACCACTCCGCCGCCCAACTCCACCGTCTTGATGAAAAAGGCCACCAAACCTCCATCCTCAGCACCGACTACCACAGCGACATCACCACCGACGCCGTCGGCAGTGTGAGGCTGCGTTCGCCCCTGTCGGCATGGCTCAAGCCGGGGCGTGCGAACGTTCTGATGACTGTGGAATCAGTGGAGGAAACCGCTATTCTAGATTTCATCAACTCCAGACCGACCTACGCGCTGGATGACAAAGTGATCGAGCAGGCGGTCAAACTGCGCTAGCAAAAGAAAATGAAGCTGGGTGATGCCATCATCGCTGCCGCAGTTCTTACAAAGGTGGCGCGCTACCGCCGGGAGCGCATGTCAATGGATCGCGAAAGTTCAACCCAAGCCGAGCCCATCCGGCTTCCCTTGGCATCCAGCTTTTCCCCACATTGTCATACGGCCTGCGGCGAGGCTGCGCCACCACCAGCCTTGTTTCAGGATCAATGCCTGCGGGTCAGACGCGGCTTGTTGACACCCGTCCTGTCCAGAGAACGTGAGCCGTCAAAGCCCACCCAAACCCATTCCCTCGTGTCAATCCATGCATCTCCAACTCCGTCAGGATCAAATCCCGCCCCGGACCACCCACAGGTGGAGCGAAGCGCACCACGAAACACTTCACCGCCACCGGCCCACGCCAAAAATCCAGGAATCAGCCGACAGGCTATCCCTAAGTGGTTGACCCTGAGTTCAAAAATCAAAACGCATCCCGCGTAACCCAGCGCCCAAGTCGCAACCCAGGCTCGTTCAACAACCGATAGGTTTGAGGCTATCGCTCAAACCTATCCTTGGGGTTCTCCTTCTTGTTGTTTTCGATTCATGGCGCGCCATTTGACTTAGGCCACGTTGGTAAAAGCGCTTGATCCGTTACGCCATCAAACTTCTCAAGCGCATACTTGGAAATGAA
>JANPAU010000148.1:0-2442 GCA_031430055.1 Akkermansiaceae bacterium
GCAGCTGTGGGACAAAGATGCCGATTTTTTCAAGGTGCTGCCGCGTGGGGAAAACGGCAAGCTGGCCGAGGTCCGCGAGCAGCATGGCTACACACCTTGGTATTTCAATCTGCCCGACCCGAAGTATACTATCGCGTGGAAACAACTGATGGACCCGCGGGGATTCTTCGCTCCCTTCGGTCCGACCACCGCAGAGCAAAGACATCCGGAGTATTCAATTTCCTACACCGGCCACGAATGCCAGTGGAATGGACCAAGCTGGCCGTATGCGACGTCCGTTACTCTAACAGGATTGGCGAACCTGTTAAATGGGCTGCCCGGAAAGGTCATCAGCGCGAAGGACTATTTTACCTTGTTCAAAGGCTACACCCGGTCTCAGCGCTTGAAAGTCGATGCCGACCGAGTGGTGCCGTGGATTGATGAAAACCTGAATCCAGTCACCGGGGACTGGATTTCCCGCACCCGCTTGAAGGCATGGAAAAATGGGACTTGGGATGCCGACAAGGGCGGCGTGGAACGCGGCAAAGACTACAATCACTCGACCTACTGCGATCTAGTCATCAGCGGACTCATCGGCCTGCGGCCGCGTGCGGACGCGACGATCGAGGTCAATCCATTAGTGCCGGAGGACTGGGATTGGTTCTGTCTCGACCAGCTTCTCTATCACGGTCGAACGCTGGCGATCGTATGGGACAGGACGGGAAAACATTACGGCAAGGGACAAGGTCTGCGGCTTATGGTCGATGGCAAGGAAGTCGCCAGCTCCGTTACCCTCGGAAGATTGACGGGGGCATTGCAATAAACTGCTAGGAGTCGTTCACTCGACATCATTCCGCCTAAAAGATCCTGCGAATCCAAGTGACAACAAGGGAAAATGGCACCGTGTGGATGCCCTGTGGCGAGGAAATCTCAGTCGGTGCAACTCGCCGGCTCATCCTACGGAATGGGTTCGCCATTCGAATCTGCAATTATTTCCCTCAAGCATGTATGATTGACTAAATTGATCCGTAACCAAGGCTCCAAAATTTCTTAGCGAGAGAGCCCACATGAAAGTCAAACCTCCAATATTTCTGCTAGCCACCTTCATCGCATCACTTGCTGCTACCTCCGCCGCCGAATCGTTACCCGCGTGGAAGCCGGTGCCGGACAAGATGATGACCACTTGGGGCAGCCAAGTCACCCCGGAGAACGCTTGGCGCGAATATCCACGCCCTCAGTTCGAGCGCGCGAATTGGCAGAATCTCAACGGTCTGTGGGACTACGCGATCACCGAAAAAGACGTGGAGAAGCCCACGGAGTGGCAAGGCAAAATCCTCGTGCCCTTCGCCATCGAGTCCACCCTCTCCGGTGTCGGTAAGCTACTCACTCCCGAGCAGGCGCTTTGGTATCGTCAAACCATTTCCCTAACTCCGAAAACCGACCGCCGGACTTTGCTCAATTTCGGAGCCGTGGACTATCGATCCACCGTCTGGATGAATGGCCAACAGGTTGGAGCTCACATCGGTGGAAATACGCCGTTTTCATTCGACGTCACGGATGCGCTCAAGTCCGGCTCGAACGAAATCATTGTCCGCATCGAGGACGCCACCGAGGGATTCCAGTTACGCGGCAAGCAAACATTCTCCCCAGCAAGCATCTATTACACCCGTGTCTCTGGCATCTGGCAGACCGTTTGGCTCGAAGAAGTCCCCGATCGGCACATCGCGGAGATTAAGCTGCAAACCGCGATCAAGCCCGCCTCCATTACGATTACTCCCCAATTTAAAGGCACATTACTCCCGGGCGAAAAAATGCGAGTCAGCGCATCCTTCAAGGGCCAAAAAGTGGCAAGCACCGAAGGCATCGGTGAGTTGAAAATCAACCTGCCAGATGCAAAATTGTGGTCGCCAGCCTCTCCAAACCTCTATGATCTAACCCTGGAATTACTCGACTCACAGGGAGTTATGATCGACTCGGTGAAATCTTATTCGGGCATCCGTGAAGTCGGCCAAAAACGCGATGCTAACGGCAACCTAAAATTCACCCTCAATGGCGAGGAAGTCTTCCACTGGGGAACACTCGACCAAGGTTGGTGGCCGGATGGACTGCTCACACCGCCATCGGACGCCGCCATGCGCTCTGACGTGGATTTTCTCAAACAGGCGGGTTTTAACATGATCCGCAAACACATCAAGGTGGAGTCCCTTCGCTACTATCATTATTGCGACCGTGTCGGAATCCTGCTCTGGCAGGATCAAGTCAGCGGTGGTCCCAGCCCGAAATGGACCTTCATGAATCCTGAACCCACCGATGCCATCTGGCCAGACGCCGATCACAGCCAGTGGATGACTGAACTCAAGACCATGATGGACACCCTGCACAACGTGCCAAGCATCGTCGTCTGGACCCCATTCAACGAAGCCTGGGGGCAACATCGCACGATGGAAGTGGGCAAGTGGACGG
>JANPAU010000149.1:0-4583 GCA_031430055.1 Akkermansiaceae bacterium
GTCGAAGAAGCTATATCCATGACCGGTGAATTTCAACAAATCCACTTCCACTCGCCCTGCGACGAGATTGTCCAACAGTGATTCCACAAACTTTTTCAAATGTCCCCGATGCCGAAATGCAGAGTGGATCAAATTTACACCAATCGTCCCAAGTGCCTCCATCTGGTCAATAGTCCGCATATCAAGCAACCGAACATGCATGATAATGTCCGAAGGAGGATCCCCCGGCTTCATCTGAAATCGGATACCCAGCCAACCATGGCACTCACCCTCATCCTTCCAGCCACGAGCGCGAACGGTGTTGCAGAATGAGAAAAAGGTGGTTTCCTTGCCGCGCTTTGGACTCAGTCGCTCAAGCAGAATTTCGTATTCGTGATCCAGCATCGAGGCCAAGCGCGGTGCCGAGACATAGCGGTCTGCTTGGCCATAAATGGCGTCGCTCATCGTCATGTCGTAAGCGGAAATTGTCTTGGCCACCAAGCCAGCAGTGCCGGAGGCTCGGAAGAAACAATTGGCGGTTTCCTGCCCGGCCCCGATCTCGGCGAAAGTCCCGTAGACCAGCGGGTCCAGATTCAACTCCAGCGCCTTGTCATAGGTGGTCGGAGTCATGGGGACTCCCCCTCTTCTACCCAACCTTCGCAGACCAATCTCCCAATCTCGACTTGGCTACTTGATTGAGAATCCAGCGGGAATTTCAGTGCGAGAGTCAGCATGATATCATTTTCATCCACATTCAGGCGAAGCTGGGTGTCGAGTTCAGAACCTCTCTCCACGTAGCCGTAAATCCCGTGTTCTCTGTCAGGTGATTCCAAACGATACGACTGCCACTTTGATTCATCAGAAAATCCGAAATTATAGTAATCGACTGCCGATAGAGTCACCCGGAAAATATGACTCGTTGAGGGCTTGCTGGATAGAAATTTATTCCAGGGAAGTTCTAACCATCCGGCCCAACTCTCCCAGTCGATTTTTAAGCCTTGGGAGGTTTCTACCAGACCGAGAAATCTTTCTCCCTGGTTCCGCGTCATGACTGCCACCGACAGCCGTTTACCCTTCATCGTCATTCCGCTGTCCCCGTTGAGCGTGGTGAGGCCGACGGGCTCGATTTTCCCATCTGGGTAGAATTCCCGCATCCGGGATTCAGCGACGCCCGGGTTCCGAACAAATTTTAAAGCCTCATCCACCGTGCGTGCCTCCAGAAATTTTTTCACGAGTGGCTTCACATCCATCAGAATCGACGCCGCGCTTCGCTGCGCCGATGGAGTAACCTCGACCGTCGTTATAATCTTATCAACAGGCTTTCCGCCGTCAGAGATCACCGGTGGTGGACCGGTGAGGATCGACATGAGCACTCCCCCAATGATTACGACAAACAACAATCCACCCGCGAACAACATCACCTGCATTTTACGTTTTTCACCCTGTGTCACCCGCGACGATTGCGGGATTTGCTCCCAGGAATAACCATCTTTGTTACTAGGCTTTTTACTGCGTCGAAGCTTGCCCGAACTTTGGACCGTTCCTTCGCCCGCGGGGGCCTCCGAAAATTCCCGATTCACCGAAACCAATAGCGAGGGAGGAATGTCACCAGATGCCGGAATCTTCATCAAGCGCCTGCAACTCGGGCAAACGATCCCGGTCCCATCGTGATCTCGCGGCACGCGGAATACGAACCGACAATCCGGGCATACATAAGCGGCCCACCGACGGGCACCATCCATTGTTTCTGACACGCGCTCACGCTGCCCTATTCGAGCTGAACACTGCAAGCTTTGCCCACCCCGACAGGCCAAAAAATGGGTGCCTGAAGAGTCGCTCATTTCGAGTGTTTCAACCACACGACATGAGGGGATTCGGAGACAAGGGAATTTAATAATTTCGGCTACCTTAGATGGCGGCGACGGTGCGGCGGACTTCGCGCATCATGCTGCGGGTCTCATCCTGCCACGCGTTCATCGCTTCGCGGGAAAGCTGGACGCGGTCGGCGACGGCTTTTTCGAGTTCATGGTAATTGGCAGAAAGCTTTTCGACCAACTCGTGGACGACATCGGCAGCGCGTTGGGCGGAACCCGGGCCGTGAGCACGCAGTTCGGCAAGTTGTTTCTGCGCCTTGCGACGCGCTTCCCCCATCTCGGCGAGGAGGATGCGACCGTCAGGCACGCGGCGGAGGCCATCGACGAGACCGAGCTTGGAGAGCGTCCAGATTGTCCACTTGCTAGGATCCCACTGCCATGGCTTCACGCCGTTGCGGTAGTCGTGTTGGAACTCGTGGTGATAGTTGTGATAGCCTTCGCCGAAGGTGAAGAAGGCCATGATGGCGCTGTCCCGCGCACTGTGGCTGGTGGAGTATGGCTGGCGACCAAGCATGTGGCAGAAGGAGTTGATGAAAAACGTGCAATGCTGGGCGACCACGATGCGGCAGACGCCGGCGATAAGGAATCCACCGAGTGCGCCGGTCCATGGGTTCATTCCCATTTGAAGATTCCAAAGGTAGCCGAGTGCCATCGGAATGATGATCCCGACGACGAAGCCGATCCAGTGCACATACTTGTGCTGCCACATGACCAGTTTGTCTTTCCGGAGGTCGGCGACATTGTCCATCGATGGCTCGGGGTTAAGCTTGAAAAGGAGCCAACCGATGTGCGCCCAGAAGAAGCCCTTGGAGATATCATAGGGATCTTCGTCATGGTCGACGTGTTTGTGATGGAGGCGGTGATCGGACGCCCAGTTGAGGCAGGAATTTTCGAACGCACAGGCGCCGAAGACGAGGGTGAAGAGTTTTACGGGCATTTTTGCCTTAAAAGACAAATGGGAAAACAATCGGTGATAACCGACGGTGATACTCATCATCGTGGCTGTCAGGTAAAAGAAGAACATGGAGAACTGAAACCAGTCGATGCCGACTTTTACCAGGTAGATGGGGACCCCAATGAGGGCCATGAGGGCGGTGCCAATAAGGAATGAACTGGTGATCCAGTTTACCCGATCAAATGGAATGCGGTGCATAATGTATTATTTTGGAAGCCTCCGGCAGCCGGATGTTTAACCGGACGGTCGATGCAAGTGCGCACCAATAGCCGCAGGACGAGGCTCAATAAGCGACTTCATCGCCCTAAGCAAGCCCCCGTTTTTTCGAGATTCCCTCAGGTTCTGCCTTGACAAGGCAGGATCGATCCCGCATCAACCGCGCCCCCGGGTCCTATTTACGGAACCCAACCAACCAAACAACAATCATCGCATGCGTGGAGTGACTATGAAAAAGGGCGAGCCTGTCGATCGGGCTCTCAAGCGCCTCAAGACTAAACTGGATTCCGAGGGCATCCTCGAAGAAATGCGCCGCCGCCGGGCATTTGAAACCCCAACTGAGCGTAAACAACGCAAACTACGTTCCGCTTCCAAGCGCAACAAAATCCGCTGGCGCTACACAAGTGGTCCTGCCGCTGTCAGCCCTGATGCCGCTGAATAAATCTTTCCAGGTTCTGTAACCCGGGTCAAAAACGGATGCCACACGGCATCCGTTTTTTTGTGGAATCGCAGGATGCCTGTTACGATAGATTTTGATTTCCACGGGAAATCGAATCATCGATGCTACCACCCATGATGGAACGAGTATTTCTGGGATGGCAGCGACCGTTTTTGACCGAAGCTGTGACCTGGCTGCTAGAACGCCGCGATGAACTACCGGGAATGCTGGTGGTGGTGCCGACTGCACAGAGCGGACGCCGTCTGCGGGAAGCCCTGGCCGAATCCGCTGGCGCACTACTTACGCCGAAAGTAGTGACGCCAGGCTCATTTCTCCAAACCCGCGATGACGAGGCTGCGGCGGATTGGATCGACCAAGTGGCATGGGTGGAGATCTTGGAAAATGTAACCGACTGGACGCCTTATGAAGCACTGTTTTCCGAGCCACCCGGCGAGGGGCAGAATTGGGCCGGGGGGCTTGCTCAGGAAATGGTGCGCCTCCGGCATTCCTTGCAGGAAAACGGGCTACTCCTTTCCTCGGCAGCTCGGATCCTGCGCGAGACGGTCGAGGCGGAGCGCTGGCAAGCACTCGCTGAATTGGAAGAACTCGTCGAGCGCAAGCTGAAGTCGTGGGGATGGAAAAGCCGCAGCCGGATGCTGGCTGAAGGGCTACAACTGCCCGCAGGGATTTCAAAAATCGTGCTCGCAGGCGTGGCAGAAATGCCGCCGCTGGTCGAGCGGGCGTGGTTGTCCGGTCAGCAGTCTTTGACGGTGCTCATCGGTGCGCCGGAAGATGAGGCCCACGAATTTTCCACCATCGGACGCCCCTTGCCGACGTGGTCACTGCGGCCACTGCCTTGGCCAGACGGCTCGGTGCAGGTGGTGGCAGATCCCCGGCAACAAGCGGTCGTGGCCCTGCGGGTGATCGCGGAAATGAAGACCCCATCGAATGAAGTCGCGCTGGGATCGGCAGATAGCGAAGTGGGCGATGAGCTTGCCCGCACATTCACCCGCGAGGGCTGGCCGGCATTTCATCCGGCGGCGACCGTGATGACCGGTGGGCTGGCGCATTGGTTCAAGATCTGGTGCGAGTGGCTGGCGGATCCGACCTTGGCGACGAT
>JANPAU010000150.1:0-2397 GCA_031430055.1 Akkermansiaceae bacterium
CGAAGTCCTTGCGGAAAAAACGTTTACGGGAAGCCTAATCACGGTGCTATCGGAAATGGACAGCTTCCTCAAGGGGCGTTTCACGCAGAAGCCGGTAACGGTCTCGCCCTTGCGGGAGCAGGCGGTATTCGACTTTCCACCTGAAGCGATTCGCGAGCTTCTCATGAATGCGATTCTGCACCGTGACTATCAATCGACGAGTCCGGTGCGTTTCTACCAGTTCAGTGACCGGATCGAGATTCAGAATCCCGGCGGACTTTATGGGGATGCTTCGCCGCAGAATTTCCCCCGTGTGAATACCTATCGAAACCCGATCGTCGCCGAAGCAATGCATGTGCTAGGCTATGTCAACCGCTTCGGTCGGGGAGTTGCCCGTGCCAGACGCGCGTTGGAGGAGAACGGAAGTTCGGAGCCAACATTTCAGTTTGAAGCCCACCACTTTCTTTCGATCATTCCCAAGCACCCGCAAAGATGAAAACGCTCGCATTCTTCAACAACAAGGGCGGTGTGGGAAAGACCACGCTCATCTATCACCTCGCATGGATGTTTGCGGACATGGGCAAAAGGGTTTTGGTCGCAGATCTTGATCCGCAAGCGAATGTAACGTCGATGTTCCTCCCGGAATCCGAGTTGGAGAAACTCTGGGATCCTGACGTCGACAGCAAGCAGAGCATCATGGCACCCATCAGCCCGCTGATCCGTGGCTTGGGCGATATCGGACCCGCGCCGGTCCATTCGATCACAAGCAAGTTGCGTCTGATTCCAGGCGATCTGAATCTCTCCAGCTTTGAATCCAAGCTTTCAGAGTCTTGGATTAAGTGTCTTGACCGGGATGAAGCAGCGTTCCGCGTCACGAGCGCGTTTTACCGGCTCACACAATCTGCCGCCAAGGATTTTAACGCGGATATTATTCTGATCGATGTTGGTCCGAATTTCGGTGCCATCAATCGTTCCGCACTTATTTCTGCAGATGCAGTGGTAGTGCCACTGGCACCGGACCTCTTTTCTATCCAAGGACTCAGGAACCTCGGTCCGACACTACGACGCTGGCGGGATGAGTGGAGCGAGCGAAGGCTCAAGAATCCAGAGCCCTCTCTCGACCTTCCGGTGGGGAAGATGACTCCACTTGGATATGTCGTCCTTCAGTTTGGAGTTAGGGATAGTCGCCCGGTTAAAGCCTACGACAAGTGGTCGCAGAGAATTCCCGAGACATTTAACACCTCCGTGCTTGGAGGAACCAATCAGTTGCTCATTGAGTATGATAAAGACGGTCATTGCTTGGGTCTTTTGAAACACTATCGAAGTTTGATGCCGATGGCGATGGAAGCGAGGAAGCCCGTCTTCCATCTGAAGGCGGCAGACGGAGCAATCGGGGCGCACAACACAAGCGTTAGGGATTGTGAAAGAGATTTCCACGGTCTCGCCGAAGCTATCCTTGAGAAGCTCCAAGCGAAAACCCCGGCCTGAAGTATCGGATAATAAACATCTGTAGTGAGATGGCGACTGCGCGGAGTGCAAAGCGGGTTGGCATGTTGCACCGTGAGTCTGGCCACCGTACCGATGAAATCGGCTCATTTCTGAATCTCATCGAAATTACTTTGGTTGATGGAATTCTTCGAAGCTTGGCATCCGTCCCGCTCTAATGGCTGGCAATGGTTGCTCCGGCCCGCAAATTTTCAGCTAAAAACAAGTTACGCTTAGGGTTTGTGCCGCTGACGGATTGTGCGCCGATCGCTGCGGCCCAAGAGACTGGAATCTTTGAGCGCTGGGGGCTCGACGTCGAACTCTCACGAGAACTCGGATGGGCCAGCGTGCGCGACAAGATCATTTACGGCCACCTCGACGCCGCCCAGTCGATCGCTGGAATTGCCATCGCGCTGGGCCTCGGGATCAACGAAATGCGCTGCGAGGTGGCGGTGCCGATGATACTGAATTTGCATGGAAATGCGGTCACGATCTCAAAGGAAATCGGTCCCGACAAGATCGGCCGCGGTGAAGGGCTGCGGGATTTTCTAACTTACGGATGGAAGAAAGAACGGCCATTCACTCTAGCAGTCACTCATCGGTATTCATCGCATTACACACTTCTGAAAACTTGGCTGAGCCGCCATGGTGTGGTGGCTCCTGAACATGTAGAAATCATTTTCCTGCCACCTTCGTTGATGCCTCGGTCGCTGAAGGCGGGTCACATTGACGGTTACTGTGTCGGCGAGCCATGGAACTCTGAGTCGATCATCGCCGAGACCGGCTGGTGCCCGGTCACCTCGGCGGAAATCGCGCGGGGACATCCCGAGAAAATACTAATCCTTTCTGGGAACTATCTATGTGAGCAGAAAGACGAATCAATCGCTCTGGTGGCGGCGTTGATCGAGTCCTGCCAGCTCTGTCAAACTGCGG
>JANPAU010000151.1:0-4870 GCA_031430055.1 Akkermansiaceae bacterium
AGACGAGAGTTTCCCAGTCGATTTTGGGTTCGCCGGACTCGTCGATTTCGATGATGAGATGATGAATCTCGTGGTTCTGGAGTTGCACGCTCTGCATCCAGAAGTTCGCGCGATTGTCGAGGGTGAGCGGTTGGAGAGACTGGGTCCGGAGAGTGGTGCTAGGGACCAGTGGGTAAGTTGAATAGTGGTGGCTGGCGAGAGGCTTGATCCGCTCGGGGTGGCGGGCGTAGCGGGCGAGAATCTCCGGACTGGTGGCGGCGAAAAACTTGCGGCTGGTGGCTTCGATTTTTTCAATCAGGCTACTGGCCTTAAGATTTTCCCTCGCCTCGTTTTCCAATACGGATTTGGTCGAGACGACAAGTTCATCGCCTTGGTTATTTGCCTCTTGGACTTGGGTGAGAGACCAGACGGCGCTTCCGACAAGCAGAAGTCCGATGAGGGCGAACCAACCCCAAGGGATGCTCCGGTGGTGGGCGGCTTTTTTACCCCAATCGTACTCTAAGAACTCGGGATTCGCCGCAGGACTCTCGATCAAGGCATCGATTCCAGGCTGGTGAGTGCGGATTTCAAAGTCTTTGGGGATGGGGACATCCAGCCGGTGGCTCGTTTTGTTTTCCTCAGTGGGCACGCTTAGTCGCATGGGTTGTCCTCGCTCCAGAGTCTCCTTGCTCTCAAGCCGGATGATTGGCGCTTGTCTCTCAACAAGGTCATCTACCGGTCTCAGCTCAACTCGTTTTTCCTCGCGTGCCATGCGCCCCGGAAACAAAGCTGTAAAAGTCAATCGACGCAACGCAAGTCTCACACTAAATCTCCGGGGTAATTCTCTATGGCTCGACCCCCGCGCATCCTCATCGTCACCGCCGCCTTTGGCGAAGGGCATAACAGCGCCGCGCGCAATATGGCACTGGCGCTGGATGCCGCAGGGGCGACGACGCGGGTTAGTGATCCTTGCCTGCTGGGGGCTCCCCGTTTAACGGCCCTTGTCAACTGTGGCTATCGCTATGTGACGACCCATTTCCCGCAGATTTGGGCGAAAATTTACCGCTCCACCGACAAGTGTGACTTGAGTGCACAACACTCGCTGCCGATGCGGATGGTCGAGGCGAAATTGGCCGAGCTGATCGAGGAGTTCCAACCTGATGCAGTCGTCAGCACTTACCCGCTGTATCCGTATTTCATGACGCGGATTCGGGAGTCTACCGGAGTGAAAATCCCGGTCTTCACGGTGGTGACCGACTCCATCGAGATCAACGCCGCGTGGCTCCGGATGCATTGTGAGCGTTGGTTGGTGACGGATTCATTCACCCGGGAAGGCATGATTGCGCAGGGACTATCCGCCGGAAAAGTGGTGGATACCGGGTTTCCCGTGAATCCGCTTTTCTCGGAGCTGACGCCATTGGATTCTTCCGTCGGCTGTGATCCTTTCCGGATTCTTTATTTCCCGACGGCCAAGTTACCTTTCGTGCGTCGCCACGGCCGGGCGCTGCTGGACGCTTCGCCGAACGTCCAACTCACGATGATTCTCGGAAGAAATGTCCGGGCTCTCTACTCACGGGCCCGCGAAATCCAAAAAGCCTATCCGGGGCGAGTGCGACTCATCGGGTGGACCCGGCGGGTGCCGCAGTTTTTAAACAATCATCACTTGGTCGTCGGCAAAGCCGGTGGTGCGACCGTGCATGAAGCAATCGCCGCGCGGTGTCCGATGCTGATCCATCACTTGGTCCCCGGGCAGGAGGAAGGAAATCTTCGTTTGCTAGAAATCATCGGTGGCGGGCGACTTGCCGAGACCCCGGCTGCTTTGACTCGCAGTGTTACTAATCTGTTAGCCGATCTTGCAGCTGGCTGGCGAGTCATGAAAAACGCGCTCGCCCGTCATAATCGCAACGCCGGTGCCATTACTGCGGCGGATTTTATTCTCAAAGAAATTACAATTCCAACTCCATGACATTTCTCTTCGATATTGGTCGCGTGCTTCTCGACTTTGATTTCGAGTCATCGCTTTCTCGCTTGTTTCCGGCAGGGACGACCGATTCCGCCAAGCGATTGGCTCGTTTGTTGGCGCGCAAGGATGAGTTCGAGGCGGGGAAAATCGCAGTGGATTCCTATGTCGCCTGGGCGCTTGAAGTTCTCGCCTGCGACGCGACACCCGCCGAGTTCATTCACTCGTGGCAGCGGATTTTCACCGTGAATGAACCAATGTGGCAGTGCGTGCGCCAGTTGGTAGATCAAGGCCATCAATTGATCCTGTTTTCGAACACCAACGGGATCCATTGCCCGTGGGTCTTTGAATACTATCCCGAGTTTTCCCTCTTCCATGGTGCCGTGCTGTCGTATGATACCGGGTTCATCAAGCCTCAACCCGAGATCTATCACTATGCGATCGACAAGTATCAACTCGATCCCGGTGCTACGCTCTACATCGATGATCTGCCGGAAAACATCGCCACCGGTCGTGAACTCGGTTTCCACTGCTGGCAATACGATCTCAAAAACCACGCCGCTTTCGAAGCATGGCTGGAGGAGGAAAAACAGAAATGGGAAAGCTGAAAGCAGAGCACACCCGCCATCCCCAGTTTTAGACTATCAATTTTTTCTATTTTAACTTTCAACTTTTTCCTCATGTCCACTCTCACCATCGCAGGTCGCAATTTCAACTCTCGTCTCTTCCTCGGCACTGGCAAGTTTCCCTCGAATGAGGTCATGCGAGATGCACTCGACGCCAGTGGCACCCAGATCGTCACCGTCGCCCTCCGTCGTGCGGACCTCAGCGGCCAGCGCGATCCTTATGCGAACATTCTCGAATTCATCGATTCTGAAAAATTTCTGTTACTTCCTAACACCAGCGGCGCAATGAATGCCGAGGAGGCTGTCCGTCTCGCCCGCCTTGCCGCCGCTGCTGGGCTGCCCAAGTGGATCAAACTTGAGATCCACCCGGACCCGACTTATTTGCTTCCCGATCCCATCGAGACCCTCAAAGCGGCGGAAATCCTCGTGAAAGAAGGCTTTATCGTCTTGCCCTACATCAACGCGGACCCGGTACTCGCCAAGCGCCTTCAAGAAGTCGGCACCGCCACGGTGATGCCACTGGGCGCGCCCATTGGTTCTAACCGTGGTGTTGTCACTCGGGATCAAATCCGCATCATCATCGAGCAAGCCATCGTCCCCGTCATCGTGGATGCCGGGCTAGGTGCTCCCAGTCACGCGGCAGAAGCCATGGAGTTAGGAGCAGATGCCGTGCTCATTAATACCGCCATTGCCATCGCCAGTGACCCGGTCCGCATGGCCATCGCCTTCAAGCTCGCCGTGCAAGCTGGTCGTGAAGCTTATGAACTCGGCCTGCCTGAGCCATCCGAGCAAGCGCACGCCACCAGTCCGTTGACTGGATTTCTCGGGTGATTTCTATCCCGCAAGATTTGTGGGTAATGTCCTCATGACCATCAGGATTGCTCCCTTTCTCTTAACCTCGAATGCTCGAATCGATAGACACCACCTCCCGCCTCCCTTTGGAGAATTAGCGGGAGATAAATGGGGTCGAGCTGCCCCAGCTCGGCGGGGTCTAGGGCGGCAGCCCTGTGCGTTGTCAGCGGGTATTTAGAAGCAAAGCACTACTCGCCGGAAACTTGCTTCCAGACATCCCCAAACTTTAGATCTAAGGCTCTACACCACCGCAATAGCACCAACAGCCCCGGATGTGACAAGCCCCGCTCCGCCCTAGAAAGGTGAGCATAACTGATTCCCATCAGTTGGGTAAGATCTCGCAATGTCAGTTTCTTTTGAAGGCGAGCTTCTCGTAAGACAAAAACAATCCTCAACAAAATGTCGATGTCCGGATCCCCCGATGGAATTCCATCGGGGGTTGAAGATCCGGACGCAACAGGCATTCTGCCATATTGCAAGAGACTTTGGAGAGGATGGAGTTCTTTTTGTCTTGTTACTTATAATGAACGTGGCATTTTCCGAATTATCCCCGCAGGGAGAATTACAATTCGTACGTTACCAGAGCCGATAGTGACGAAAATGCCCCATCGGAATAGATCGACACCCACCCCCAACGTAAAGAATCTTGCACCCTATGAAGTTGCTTTCAGTCACAATGGCTTTTTGGAGTGCTATTCTCCCAATCTGGGCGCAGGAATCAGCCGCTCCTCAATGGGACGTAGAAATCCCCGTTCTGCTAGCTACCGGTAGGGTGGCAGCTCTCACCCCGACGCCTGAGCCAATCGATTTCAAGATCCTGACCTCCCATACTCGCCGGGTCGATGTTACCGAGGCTCCTGAAATGCACGATCTCCCACCCATCAAGGGAACCATCAACGTCACCGTTCAAACCGTCGAAGACCCCGGCTTGCCTGATCCGCCGCCGCCGCTTCCTGCAACTCTTCCCACCGATCCGGCGGTCATCGCTCGACTGAAGGAGCTTCGGAAGAACTATCGTTTCACCGAACATGTGTTCGTTTCAGCCACCGTCTATGATCATTCCCGCACGTTTTTGAGGATTTATCCCAATGGAAACCTTGCCGGGGAAATCTCTGCGTGGTCTAACGTCGATTTCACCCATTTCAGCGGCTTCACCACCTACCGAGTGAACGATCCTGATGGGACTTATCGCACCTATGGCTTGTTGATGGGCGTCGGAAATACCGATACCTACCGGATGCGCAAAGGCCTTGCGGCGCACGGTCGGAAGTATCTAGCACTGGAGATTCCAGAGCTTCCCGATCTCGCTTTCAGCGGCCCGACATTCGTGGTAACCGGAGGGCAGACGGATGGTGAAGCCATGGACACCTTGTCTCAAGTCCACGACTTGTATCGCAAGGAAGGCGTGAGAATGGAGGAGGCTTATCACGCCCGCGAGAAAGCCCGCGCTGAA
>JANPAU010000152.1:0-5023 GCA_031430055.1 Akkermansiaceae bacterium
CCCACATGCTCTGCATCAAGGACATGGCCGGACTCTGCAAACCCCATGCCGCATACAAGTTGGTCACCGCATTAAAAGAGGAAATCGGCATTCCCGTGCATTTCCACACCCACGACACCTCCGGTATTAACGCCGCCTCCGTGCTTGCGGCTTCCAAGGCTGGCGTAGACATCGTGGATCTAGCGATATCATCCATGTCTGGCTCGACCTCGCAGCCGAACCTCAACTCCATCGCTTCCGCCCTCGCGAACACCGAGCGCGATCCTGGTCTCGGCTTCGACTCGCTCAATGAGTTTTCCGACTATTGGGAACACGTGCTTAGTTTCTATCAACCTTTCGATTCTGCCCCGCGTTCCGGGACAGCGGAGGTTTACGAACACGAGATGCCCGGTGGCCAATACACTAACCTCCGCGAGCAGGCGAACGCCATGGGACTCGGCCACCGCTGGCGCGAAATCGCCCGCACCTATGCCGAGGTGAACCAACTCTTCGGTGACATCGTCAAGGTCACGCCCTCGTCCAAAGTCGTCGGCGACATGTGCATGTTCCTCGTCACCCGCGGCATCAAAGCGGCGGACGTGCCGAACCTCAAACCCGGCTCGATCGACTTCCCAGAGAGCGTCATCGACATGTTAGCTGGGGGGCTCGGTCAACCAGACGGGGGCTGGCCGGTTGCCGTGCAAAAGGTCGTTCTCGGAAATCGCAAAGCCACCACCAAACGGCCGGGCGAGCTTGCGGAGCCCATCGACCTCGAAGCCACGCGGTTAGAGCTTTCTGCCAAGCTGGGACGACTCGCCAGCGAGGATGATCTTTATTCCCACTTGATGTATCCGCAGGTGTTCACGGATTTTATGGCCTTCCGAGCCAAATATGACGACCTCAGTGGTCTGCCGACGCCCGCATTTTTCTACGGCTTGCAGATTGGTGAGGAAATCGAAATCGAAATCGACACCGGCAAGATTCTCATCATCAAGCTCATCTCCATCGGCGAGGCGGATTCTGCCGGACGACGTGCGCTCTTCTACGAACTCAACGGCATGCCACGCGAATCGATCGTGGTCGATAACTCTTTGAAATCTACCAGCACCGCATCTCGCCCGAAAGGCGAGTCCGGCAACCCGGCACAAGGCTGTGCCCCGATGCCCGGCATGGTCACGGAAGTCGCGGTTTCTTCTGGGCAGAAGGTGAAAGCGGGTGACAAGCTCGTCGTCCTCGAAGCGATGAAAATGCTTACCACCGTCAGCGCGGGCGCAGACGGAGTCGTCGCCGAAATTCTCGTGCAAAAAGGTGACCGTGTGGACAGCGACGATTTGCTGGTGAGACTCACGACGGCATGAGTGATCCACCATTTTTGACCGTTAAAACAATTTTCTAGCAACTAATGGAATGAGCGACGGACCAGAGACTTCGCAAGAGCGGCAACGAGTGAAGCTGGAACGGCTTGAACTCGCGCTCCGGGCATCCAATGAAGGGATTTGGGATTGGGAGACCGACTCGCGGGAAATTTTTTACTCACGCCGGATTCTCGAGCTTTTGGAATGTGGCAAGGACCATGCGCCTAACTTATTCCTGCCTCCGTTCGAACACCTTTGGCCGGAGGACCGGGAGGTGTTCGAGCGAGGGGTGACGCATGCGCTGCTCGACGGAGGCCCAGAAAACCTGGCCGTCGATGCCCGAATCCGCACGGGTGGTAACAACTGGCGCTGGCTGAGAATTCGCGGGACCGTCGTCCGCAACCGTGACGGGCGTGCGATCCGAATCGCTGGCTCGATGATCGACATCAGTCGCCGCAAAGCGGCTGAGGCACAGGTCGAAGACGAACGATTTCTTCTTCGGCAGTTGATTGATCACGTGCCGTTGCAAATCTATTTCAAAGATTTGGAATCGAAGTTTACGATGGCAAACCAGGGCATGGCCGAATGGATAGGCCTCAAAGAAAGTGGTGACCTCACTGGCAAACATGACCAGGACTTCTTTAATCTGGATCACTGGAAACCGGCGGAAGACGACGAAAAACGCATCATCCAGACAGGCGAGGCGATCATCGATCAGCTCGAACTTGAAACATGGCGGGAGGGTGATGAAACTTGGGTGATCACTTCTAAATTTCCATGGCGCGACCGTCTTGGGCAAATTAAAGGTACCTTCGGGGTCTCCAGCGATGTGACGAAACTCGTCAAAGCCCAGCACGAGGCCAGTAGTCTCGCCTTGCAGCTTCAACTGAAGAACGAAGCCTATGAAGAAGAGCTCTTGCTCGCACGTGAAATCCAGCAAGCTCTCGCAGGCGAGGGTTTCCCCACCGCGATGGCATGTGACCAACGCCGTCTCACCTTCGGTGCCCGTTACATCCCGATCTCGGGCCTAGCGGGTGACTTTTTCGAGGTGATGACCATCACTGACGACTGCTATGGCGTCCTGATTTGCGACGTGATGGGCCACGGCGTTCGCTCCGCGCTTATCGTTGCGATGCTTCGTGGGCTGTTGGAAAAACAACGTGCCCAGACTGCGGAACCCGGGCTATTTCTTCAAGGTCTCAACGATGGTCTATCAGCCATTCTCGAACGCGCGGGAACCACCATGTTTGCGACTGCATTCTTCGGCGTGATCGACCTTGCCGCCGGCACCTTCAAGTATGCCTGCGCGGGTCATCCCGGCCCGGTCATTGCTGGCAAGAACGGTGTCCGCCAAGTCGCTAACGAGCGTAATCAAAAAGGCCCTGGAATCGGCTTATTCAGAGGTGCGACTTACCCGACCCAAGAAATCAATCTTGCGGAAATCGACCGGATGCTGCTCTTCACCGACGGCGTTCTCGAGGCGGAGAACCAGAGTGGCGAACCGTTTTTCGAAAATCGCCTGATGGAAATCATCGCCATGAAATCCGCCAACTCGCTGGAATCCATGCTTGATGGCGTGCTATCCAGCGTCCTCGCGTTTTCCGAAGGCCAGCGGTTCGATGACGATGTGTGTCTGCTAGGTTTTGATTTAACGCGAGTGGCTGGTGACTGATCGCTTCGTGGTAGCCTCACCTCGCATCAGCGAGTCAAAGCTTGATAGATTGAATCATCCGCCGCTTTAAAAAAACACTCGGACGCTCCGCGCTTAAGATACCCGAGCGCGTGACGCACTCCCTCGCTGATTACGGGTGAGACACTTGTCAGCTCGCCAGCACTCTTGCCTAACGAATCGACAAGCGGGCCAGGACTCAACGCGGCTCCAGGCTCGAAGGAAAACCGGGTAAGCCGTCGATTCACCTTGCCGGCGGATTTGATCCGGGAGATGACCTCCTGCCCCACGTAGCAGCCCTTGGTGTAGGAGATATCGCTCGCCTCCAAGAGTGCTTCAGGCGGGAGCATGCCTTCTTTGAGTTCGTGATCCCAAGCGGGAATTCCATTCTCGATTCGCAATGCTTCCAGTTCATCGGACGACATCAAGTGGTGTTCCGGACACTCGACATCAAGGTCGGCAGGGGACCACCAATCGGTTCCGGGAATTCCATAGCGGTTCGATTCGCGAGCCATCACCGAGGCCGGTGGTGGTGGCACCGAGCCGATGAAATGAGTTAGGAAATGCTTTCCGCTCACATCAGTGACCTCGACATCATCGGAGATCAGGTAGCGGGTCAGTCGCGCTTCGAGCGCTTCCTGCACCCCTGCGGGTCCTGCGACCCACAAGGCACCGTCATCCGTTTCAGCGAGCGTGACTCGAAACTGAAGCTTTCCTTTCGCGTCGGTCACGCAGGCCGGTAATGAAATTTTCCCACCCACCAGCCGTTTCACATCTTGGGTTAGTTGGCCGTTCAAGAACCTCACGGCGTCAGGACCACGGAACTCCAACAGCGCCGGGAAAAAAGGAAAAACCATGTGGACCTCGCTCATCTCACCGGCAAGTAAGGTTTGGCCAATGCGGAGAAATCCAGATTTCCAAGACCCTCCGCACTCAACTCACCCATGCGTTTTGAAACGGCAGCAATCGCAGGAGTTTCCAGTCCGGCATGCTCAGCGAGAGCAAGCATGTAACGGCTGTCTTTGGCCATATTGGCCAAAGAAAAATGGGTCTCGAAATTTCCACCAGCCATCAGCGGCAGTTTCATGGCGGAGAGTCCCGACGCCGAGGCGTTCAGGGCAACAGCATCAATCAAACAATCCGATGAAACCCCGTGATGTGTCGCGATGGCGAGAGCTTCTGCCAAGGCCTGCACCGTGCAGGCCGAAATCAAGTTGGTCGCCAGTTTTGTGACAGTCGCAGTGCCAACCGGGCCGGTATGAAGCTGGCTTTTACTGGTCACGCTGAGATACGGTTCCAGTTTATTTGCTAGCTCCTGATCGCCGCCAATATAATAGACCAATTGCCCGTTCGCCGAAGCGATCTTGCTGCCGGTAAACGGCGTATCCAGAAAGCGGCAACCGTGAGCGAGACAGACCTCTTCAAGCCAGAGCGTGGTCTCAAGATCCACCGTCGCGTGATTAAGAATGATTTGTCCGGGTTTGAGGAAGCCCTCGATCCGACCGAAGACTTCACGCACAGCGGGCACGTCTTTCAGATAGATTGAAATAATTCCCGCGTCATGGATCGCCTTTTCGGGAGTTGCCGCCTCGTGAGGAGTTCCCTGAGGCGTGCGGTTCCAGCAAGTCACCTGCCAACCGGCGTCCGCAAGGCGGGCGCAAGCGCGGGAGCCGATGATGCCTAGCCCGAGAACCGCGACCCGGATATCTGTTGGAAAATTCATTGTTGGCGTTGCAGTGCGAGTTCCACCAGTTTTGCCGCTTGTTTGCGGATCTCAATCATCAATTCGGGAGTTGGCTCCTTGCCATCTTCAAGCACCATCTCCGTGCGAAGTCCGGCAAGCAAATCCCGCATAGCAAGGTAGTTAGGCCGCTCGGAAATCCTTGGCTCCAGACCGGCGACAGACTCTGTATAGTAGTCGGCGATGTCTTCCCGCATCAGCTTGCGGGCCCGCTCGACGGAGAACTGTTTGTCGACCGCGACGGTGGCAACCTCGAGGGCGCGAATCCAACCGCCAAGC
>JANPAU010000153.1:0-3840 GCA_031430055.1 Akkermansiaceae bacterium
GCCGGGCTCTCCTTGTCGGCATATTCAACCTCCGCTTCTGCTAGGGCGGTCTGCGCGCCATACGACCACTGGACCGGCTTCTTCGCTTGGTAGATATTACCGTTTTCCACCAGCTTGGCGAAGACGCGCAGGATACTTGCCTCATAGCCGGGATCCATCGTCAAATACGGGCTATTCCAGTCGCCAAAAACCCCGAGCCGACGAAAGGATCCACGCTGGATATCGATGTACTTCATCGCGAACTCGGTGCAGCGGCGGCGAATTTCCGCAGGTTCCAGCCCGGCGGCTTCTTTGACCACTTTGAACTCGATCGGTAGGCCGTGGCAATCCCAGCCCGGCACAAACGGCGCGGTGAATCCAGCCATCGTTTTCGATTTCACGACGAGATCCTTGAGCAGCTTGTTGAGAGCGGTGCCCATGTGGACATCACCATTGGCGAAGGGCGGGCCGTCGTGGAGGATGAATTCCGGGGCGTTTTGCGCGCGGCGGCGGGCGAGGATTTTTTCGTAAAGTCCGTCGTTTTCCCACTTCGCAAGGCGGGCGGGTTCGTTCTGCACCAAGTCTCCCCGCATCGGGAAAGTCGTTTGCGGAAGAGTAAGGGTGTCTTTGTAATTCGGGGCAGCGCTCATGACGGGGGCGGACGCTAGCAATGCGCTTCCACGGGGTCAACCACGGGAAAAGACAAAGGATTTCCGACATTCCATGCTGCGAGGGGATTCCACGAAGCGGCGGACGCTTGACCGTTGGTGGTTCAAATGGAAAAACTCTTCTCAATGAAACGCAAGAATCTTCACCAACCGACTGGCTCCAAGGAAGGCTTAGTAATCCGCCCCGAGACGGGTGCGCCTCTCAGTCGCACCCAGGTGGAATTCAACCGCCTGATGAAGACTCTGGAAGCCGCCAAAGCCCGTCACGCCCGCGAGCAAGCGCGGCTCGACGATGCGCTCATCGCTTCTAGCAGTGAACTGATGCCCTTGGTGGAAAGTCTCAAACGGGTGAACTTGGATCTCGTCTTTCTCAGCCGCAAGGCTTGGCAGACTCTCAAACTCAGTGCCAAGCGCCGCCGTTGGTTTGGCGATCTCATGAGTGGTAAAGCGGCTGAGCTGCTCGCCGATCCTATTGGCCTCAGTAAGGAGGAAATCAGCACGCTAGAGGCCATCATCAAGGAGCTAGGTCCTTGCGAAGAGGAGCAAGGAATGAACGAGAGCCAAGAAGAGGAGTTCGACTTCCTCCGGGCAATGTTAGAACAAGCCGCGCGTGAAGCGGGAGTTGATCTGGATCTCAGCGATCTCGACCCGAACGGCGATCCCGAGGAATTCGAGCGAACGGTAAAAGAGCGTTTGGGTGCCGCCGCAGAAGCTTTTCAAGAAGCAGGAAATACTCGCGGAGCTTCAGGGAAGCGCCCTCGCAAGCCGACAAAGGCGCAGGATGAAAAACAGCGCAAACTCCTTGAACAAGAAGACGCTAAAAAACGCGATCTTAAATCCCTTTTCAAACAACTCGCCAAAGCGTTTCACCCAGATCTCGAGCCGGACCCGCTCCTCAAGCAGCACAAGGTCGTCTGGATGCAGCGTCTCAACACCGCTTACGCTGCCGCCGATCTACGGGAAATGCTCCAGCTCGAAATGGAATGGCTCGGCGAGGAAGCGACTAACCTCACGACTGCTGGCGACGAAAAGCTCAAGGTCTATTGCATGGTTCTCAAGGAGCAGATCGCCGACATCAAGCGGCAAACACACTTCCTGCCAGACGAGCCTCAATACGGACCACTCCAGCGCTTCAGGGACCCCTACTTCGGCACGCTCGCCAATCCAGTATCAATCAAGCGAGAACTCCGCGAGGAGCTACTTCGGCTCCGTAACATGTTAGAGATCATTACCGCCAACAACGCCGCCTCACGGCAGATAATTTACCAATGGGTAGACGAACATGCCCTACAGTCAAGTTGCCCGTTTTAAGCGAGGATTTCGTATCATTTTTTCGGTGTGATGAGGTTTCCCTCAAGGACTTCTATCCAAGTTGCCGAATAGGAGCTTCGATTTTTGCGGTCCATTACGCGGAAGCTAAATCGATAGTCGGTGGGATTTCGCAACTGCTACCATGATGAAAAATCCGTTGTTTTGATTTGAATTCTGAGGGAATCAACCTTACTCAATCGCTCCATGCCTTTACCTATTCTTTACATCAAACGCGGTTGCCCGTGGTGCCACGAAGTCGTCGACTATCTCGAGCGTAAGAACATCGAAGTACAAACTCTCGTCGTCTCCAGTGATCGCGAGGCGATGCTTGAAATGGTCGAACTCTCCGGCCAGTCCAAAGCACCCACCATGGATTGGAACGGTCAAGTGCTTGCCGACTTCGGGGTGGATGAACTGGTTCCGTTTCTCAAGAAAAACGGAGTCGTTTAGGCGCACTGCGGCCAATTGCAGCCACCAATCGCACCTTTGTAAAATCCCCTCCTCACCAACCGACTTGTTTCCGCTAGAGACTGTGATCGCCGAATTGACAGATGCCATTAGATAAACCAACCGAATTTATGAGATACACATTCCGACTCACCCTCAGTCTCGAAGAGTTCAGCGCCAAGAGCGCAGATTCATGGCACACTAAAGCTCGGCCAAGGTGCCTTCGGTGACGCCGAGTTTTTCGAGAGCCTGGACCTGATTGAGAAGCTCGAAAGCGTCCGACTTGCCGCTCAGAAGATCCTGATAGGCGCGGATCGTCTTTGCAGCGTCCTCGGCTTCGTCGAGAAGTTCGACGCGGAAGCGAGAGAGTCCTGCGTTGCGGAGGTGCTCGTAGTAACGGGCACCGGTCTGGGCCTTACCGTTAAAAAGAGTGTTACGGCAGCCGACGTCGGCTTGCAGGCGGTGAAGCTGGCCGACGCGGTCGCGGAGATGAACGACGTGGGTTTCGCAAGGCCGGCCGCAGTCTTTGTAGGTGGTGCCGCTGCTGAGGAAGGTGCAGAAGACACAGTGCTCCATGTGAAACATGGGCATGTGCTGGTGGAGGGTTAGCTCGAACCACTCGGGTGGGGAACTGTGAAGAAGTTCGAGGACTTGGCCGATGTTGAGATCGTAGGAGACGGTGAGGTAGTCGAGTCCGGCATTTTCCATCAGGAGCTTGGCGGTGATGGGATTGGCAACGTTGAGCGAGAAGTCGCCAATTTTTTTCAGGTCGCTACGGTCTTTGTAGTAGTGGAGTGCGCCGAGGTTGCGGAGGAGCAGGCCGTCGGATTCGGCTTTTTCGATGAGCTTGAGGTAGCCGGATTCCCCGGGCTTGAGGATGCGTGGGGTGGCGAGGAAAATTTGAGATTTTAAATTTGAAATTTGAGATCGGAACAAATTGACAGCCTCCTTGTAACGGCGAGGGTCTTCAAAGTCGCAGTAAAGAGTTTCCACGCCGCATTCGAGGGCGGCGGTGACTTGGGCGAGCGTGCGGCAGAGGACGGACAGCTCCGGAGGGCGGAGGTCAGAGGGCGGGATTTGTGGGAGAAGATCGTTGTAGGTAGCGGTGATCTTCGCAGGAACCGGCTTGATGGCGGCGAGGTCTTCTAGTTGCTTTACCAAAGCTCGGCGGAGTTGGTTGAGGGAGGAAACGGCGATGTGGCAATTTCCTTCAAGCTGATTATCGAGCGTGCCGAGTTCAAAGGAGGAGTCGCCAAGTCGGCCGAGCTGTGCGACAAGAGTCTCGGTGCTGAGAGGATGTTTTGACGCTTCCTCTAGCAGAACCGAGGAGGCAGTGGAGGAAGACAGACGATCGCAGACTGCCGCTACCGTGATGGGTTCGCCGGGCTTGCCACTACCCACGAAGTGGAGCGGAGATTTTTTCTCGGCGGGGCGG
>JANPAU010000154.1:0-3558 GCA_031430055.1 Akkermansiaceae bacterium
GTGAAGTCGGGGAGCTGCTGGGAGCGATCCTCCATGACGACTCGTCGCGGAGAGGACGCGACAAGTCCAGAGGCTGTAGCGAGAGCGGGAAGCAGGAGGGTGTGCAGTCCGGTCAAGGCAGAAACCGGATTCCCGGGGAGAGCGAGAATGACTTGTCCACGGGTGCCAATCCAGCAACCAGCCGGTTTTCCCGGTCGCTGGGCGACACCGTGGAAAACTTTTCGGCATCCCAGATCCGCAAGCAGCGAAGGGACGAAGTCGTGTGCGCCCTTGGAAACTGCACCGGTGAGAACTAACCAATCGTGCTCGGCGAGAAGTTTTTCAAATAGGGGTCGAGCGACCGAAACATCGTCATTGACCACCCCGACGTGCTGCGGTGGGTAGTCGGCAAGCCTGAGTGCCGCAGCGAGCGAGTGCGCGTTGGATTGGCGGATTTGGTGGGGTTCTGGCGATACGTCCACGGCTACGAACTCGTCACCGGTGGCGATCACTGCGATGTTCGGGACTTTGGACACCTGAAGCCAAGATGCGCCGCAGGAGGCAGCGACGCCGATTTCACGTGAACCTAGCAGCATGCCGGGCTCCAACAGAACCCTTCCTGCGGTAGCATCACTTCCCGCGAAATGGATAAATCGGCCCGCCACAGGATTTACAGCTTCGCGAAATTTCACCGCTTCGGGGCCTCGCTCCTCTACCTCTTCGATGGGCACGATGCAATCGGCACCCTGAGGACACGGCGCGCCGGTCATCACTTCTAAGCAGGTTCCTATTTTTTCAGAAAGTGCCGCCACCGCTTTTCCGGCCGGAGCTGAGCCTGTGACTCGGTAAGATCGATGCCCGGCGAACCAGTCGGAAAAGCGCAAGGCGTAACCATCCATCATCACCCGGTCGAAAGCCGGAAATCCCCGGTCTGCCATCAGCGGAGCGCGGAGCACCCGGCCGGCGGCATTTTCCAAGCGGCAGCTCTCCACAGGCATCAAGGGGCTGTTGCGCAGTAGGAGATCGAGTGCTTCGGGGAAAGAAGTCATGCAGGATCTTCATTCCCCGGCTCTTTTCGCCAAGAGAAATTCGCAGCCACAGTGAATCTCCTAGCCTGTCGGTTGACTTTTCGTTCCTTGCCCGCCATACCCCGCTTATGTCGTCAGCTTTGCCGCCCAAACCCCGCATCATCGGACCCAAAGTCCGGATCTGCGTCGTCGCATCCAAATACAACGAGCAGTTCACCGATGCATTGGTGGAAAACGCGATTGAAGAACTCGGCGAACTGGTGCCACAAGGTCGCGTGGATCTCATCCGGGTGCCCGGCGCTTTCGAAATCCCAGTGATGATCGCCTCGGTCCTTGAGCGCGACCCGCCGGCTTGCGTGATCGCGCTCGGACTGATCATCCGCGGCTCCACGGAGCACGCGGATCTAGTCGCCAGTTCGGTGACGGATGCGCTTCAGCAGTTGGCGGTGAAATCGCTGCGTCCGATCATTCATGAAGTTTTGCTGGTCGACGACGAAAAGCAGGCTTACGCACGCTGCATCGGAGCCCAGCTTAACCGCGGTAAAGAAGCCGCCCGGGCTGCCGCTTCGATGATTGATATTTTCCAAGAACTCGACCGATCCATGCCTCGCAACGCCAGCCATAAATCGCACCGCAATGGTTAGTCCCCGCCACATCCGCGAGGCGGTCGTGCAATTTCTTTACTGCGCCGATCTGGAAGGTGGCGCAGATCCAGCAGCCTTGCGCGGGCCATTTTGGGATTTTGTCACAGAGTCGGACCGTCGCAGCTTGCAATTGGCGACATTCCGCACCGTCCATCACCTCGCCCTCGGGCGAGAGGGACGATTGCATGAATTCGTGGAACGTCAGACGGTGGCGATGGCATTGCTGAGCGCTTGGCCGCTGGCGGAGTGCTTGAAAATCGATCTGAAGCGGATTGCCGAGCTCGAATCCGGTTGGAGCACTTCCTTTGCCAAATTGGAACGTCTGCCCAAGGACGATGATGATGCCTCGGTGGCAGAAAGCTTTGGCGACGCTTTGGAAGTCCTTTTTAAAGTGGATCGCGACCTCGCCTCAGCTCGCCGCCGCTTCATCGAGGGCTTGGAGGATTTTCCCGCCTTGCGCGGCCAGTTGGAAGCTGTCGCGGCGACCATCCGCCGCTTGCAGAGGATTTCCGACCGCCTGCGGATGGTGGAAGAGCCTGAAAAATTTCCCGAACAAGCCGATCTCGCCCGACTGCGTGACTCCAAAGCTGAAATTCACGCTCTCAGAAAGAAGGCGGATGACTTGGTGGACTCCATTCTCGCCAAAAAAGAACAAATCGACATGACCCTCGCGACCGTCGTGGAGAACTTCGTCCCCGAGCGGATTGATCCGGTTGATCGTGCCATTCTGCGCCTTGGAACCTACGAGATTCTCCATACTGAAACGCCGCGAAAGGTGGCCATCAACGAGGCGATTGAGTTGGCCAAACGATTCGGCACCACGGATTCCAGACGATTTGTCAATGGAGTCCTGGACAAGGTTTCCAAGCAAACGAGCTAAGGACTCCCAAAAACAAATATTGTTTTCAACGTCTATGATTTCATCGACAAGGAGCTGGGCAAAGTCGCGCCCTACGGAGTCGATGATCTTTCCCACAATATCGGTTGGGTGAGCGTGGGTATCGACCACGACACGGCCGAATTCGCGGTGGAAACCTTGCGCCGCTGGTGGAGGGAGATGGAAGCGCTCAATCTTCGGCGCGAGACATTTCAGCCGAATTGGAACCACTCACTCGCGCCTAAATCAAACATTTGATTTTGCGGGTGTCCAAAGCGAAGACAACCAAGGCCGAAACGTGAAGATCATCATCCCGCCCCTGATTTTCCGCTGATAGGAATAAAAAGACCCGTCCTCCAGATCATAGCGCACCTCGTCCTTGCGCAGATGCCACCACACCCACTGTGGATAGAGGCTGAGATTAGCATTCCCTCCCGAATCTTCCTCGATACCGATCCATCAGCCCTGCCGCCCCCGCGACAGAAATATCGCGGCTCCTTATTCCCCGGCCGGAAGGAGAAACGTCTTCCTTGTCGCCCTCCATTCCGGCAGATAGCGTCCTGCCATATCTTCGCTTGAGTTTAAGGAAAGTAGTTCGCACACGCCTATTATTTAGTGCGGCTTTCTGCTCAACTCTTACCCAGCCAGTGACCTCGCTTCAAAGCCAACCATGCTTGATTCCAAATTCACCTACCATGATGCGCCGGACCTCCCCAGCTCCGTCGTCCGGGAAGACACCATCGAATACGGCTTCATCGGCACGCTCCAGAAGCTAAAATACGAATACCGCCCGGACATCACCAACCGTGCCACGCTGGAAGCCAACTTCCGCGAAAAATTCGAGGCCCTCAACCGCGTCCGCCTCACCGATGCAGAATTCGCCCGCCTGCTCGACGAAATCGTCACGCCCGATGTCTTCACCGCCTCGAAGACCCTGCGGGCCATCATCAGCTTCACCCGAGATGACGGCACGCCGCTGAACTACACCCTCGTCAACATCAAGGACTGGTGCAAAAACACCTTCGAGGTC
>JANPAU010000155.1:0-11832 GCA_031430055.1 Akkermansiaceae bacterium
CGTTCCGACGGCGGCAATCGAGAGTCCGTGCGCGGCGGCCAGGGATTTCACCTCGTCCACGCTGATGAAATCCGGGCCCGGCAGGAAAAGCTCCACTGCGTCGAAGCCGATGGCGGCGGCGGTGGCGAAGGCTTCCGGCAATGGCGTGCGCAAGACGAAAGGTCCCCCGAGGGCTTCGGGGACTTGGGAAAGGGTGATGGCGGTTCTCATCGTGAATTTCGGTCCCGGATTCCTACACGCGAGGGGCGCGGGTGAGCACGAAAAAAAACCAGATCATTCAGAATCAGTGAACGAAAATGCTACCCCGATCATTTCAATTCCCGCCGCGTCTTTTCGCGGAGTTGAGGATCCGAGATCAAGTCGATCCATGGCTGAAGGGTGTCGGGCGCTGAATCCCGTTCCCTGCGGATCATGGCTCTGATGCCGTAATCGCGTCCGATCCCCGCAGGCAGGGTGCCGAGCCACTGATAGGCGGCTTGGGGATCCTGCTCCTGCCATCTGTCGAATACCCCTTCGATCATGTGCGGCTGGTTTTCGCCTTTCCAACCCGCCACCCAGTCCGCGGCTGCGGCAGGATCTTGTTTGGCCCAGGAATCTACCAGCATCATGGGCAGCGTGCCGATTTGATTGGGATGCAACGAAGTCAGTTTCCCGGCAGCGGTCTCAGGATCTTTTTCGGACCATTCGTGGAGAACGATCCATCGAGCTTGTTCCCGAATCCCATTCTCCTCCGGTAGACCGAGTGCCCAATCCATCGCCGCAGACGGCTCGCTTTTGCCGAAAATCGCCCTTGCGACCTGGGCGGCGAGTTGTTTTGAGGCCGGATTGTTTCCGTTCTGCTCAACAAAAGTGCTAGCTCCCTCGGTGTCCTGGCTCGCCCAGTGCATGAGATCCGTAGGGGTTCGCTCGGATACCGGTTTTGAACTCCATGAGGTATCCGACAGCACGTCGCGAGTGGAGAAGACTGGCATTTCGATGGTGCTGCCGGCGCTGTGAGTCAGAGTAAATGCGTTTCTTTTCGCATCGCCTTCCGGCAGAGAATCAAACCAGACCCGCGCTTGCTCTGGGGCGATGGAAATCCAGCTTTGGTAAACTCCGGCGATCCATTTTTCATCGTGGGAAGCGGTCTTAAGAACCCAAGCTGCGGCGGCTGCGGGATCGGCTTTCGCCCAGCCGCGGAGGACGTGCTCCGTCGCGGATTGCGCGTCCTCAGGTGTTAGTTCTTTTGCTTTCATCAGCGCGGTTTGCGGATCTTGGGAACCCCATGCCGCGAAAAGATCGGGGATCGTTAGACGCCGGGTTTCGCCGGGCGGCAACTTTTCAAAGTAACCGAAGGCGGCTTCCGGCTCGGATTTCACGAGAATGCCCAAGGCACCGGCGACCGCCTTGCAATGGAGTTCGCCGGTGAGCTGGTTTTCCGCCCAATCCAGTGCTTTCCGGCCATCTTTCCAGTTTTTTAAAATGGTATCCACCAAAGCGGCCTTCAGGTCGAGGGCGAGGCCTGAAGTCTTTAATTCGGCGGCTACAAACTCAGGGAACTCAACGGCCAGGTGGGTTAGGATGAAAAAAACCGCGTCGTCACGATCCGGCCATGGCTGAGATTTTGCCGCAGCAAGCGCGGCGGCAGCGTCTTCCCGGTGATAGATCGCTGTGAGATCGTCATTGGAAAGCACGCGCACGGGCTTTCCAATCGTAGAGCGGGAGGTTTTCTGCCCGCTTGTCGGGCGGTCGCGATTAGGGCGAGTGTGCCTCTCGCTTGAAACTCGAGGCGGAGTGCCTTCCCTGCAAAGAATCCAAACCGCCAGCACGCTCAAGACCGCCAGTGTGGCGACCAGCAGGAGTCGGTTGGGTTGCGGTTTCATGGCGTTTTCCGGACTTGGTGAAGTCTATCGACATGAAAGCGCGAGGGAAGAGGATTGATGGAAGGATTTCCGTTCCTCAGGCGAGCCGGTCGCGGAAATCCTCGTAAGTGAACTCGCGGATCACTTCGATTTCCCCATCCTCATGCTGAAGCGCGATGGCCGGGTGTTTGACGCCGTTGAAAGTCGTCGTCTTGACCATCGTGTAGTGCGCCATGTCGTCGAACACCAGCGTATCGCCGATCTTGAGCTCGCGGTGGAAAGAGAAGTCGCCGACGACATCGCCCGCGAGACAAGTCGGGCCACCGAGGCGGTAGGTGAATTGGGATTGGGGATTCGTAGGATCACCGGCGAGATGATAGGATTCACCCTCGAAGGTAACGGCAGGCATCTTCTCGTCTGGCTTTTGGTCTCTGGCCTCTGACATCTCCACCAGGAAAACGTCCGGGCGGTAAGGCATTTCCATGACATCCGGCATGTGCCCGGTGGCGGAAATACTCAGAATTGCGAGACGGTGACCCGCTGATTCAAAAACATCCATCACGGTGGCTCGCAGAACTCCCGTGTGAATCGCCACGGCCTCTCCCGGTTCTAACCAGACATCGACTTTGTATTTTTCCTGAGTCTCGCGGACCAGGCGGATGAGTCGTTCACGATCGTAAAACGGCTTGGTGATCCAGTGCCCACCGCCCATGTTTAGATAGGTAAACTGAGGGGAATTCAGCAAATAGCCAAATTTTTCATCCACCGCAGTGAGCGTCGTTTCCAATGCATCCGAGTCCTGTTCGCAGAGCGTGTGAAAATGCAGGCCTGAGAGACCGGTGAGGTCCGCACCGACCAGTTGTTCCGCAGTGATGCCGAGGCGGGATCCGGCGACGCATGGATCGTAAAGCGGCGTGTCGCCCGTCGAACATTGTGGATTGATGCGCAGCCCGCAGAGTAACTCGCCGGATTGAAAGCGGGGATGCGCGATGACCATTTCACGAAAGCGGAACCACTGAGAAAGCGAGTTGAAGTCCAAGTGATCGGTGAATTCGCAGAGTTCCGCCACGTCAGCTTCGTCGTAAGCCGGGGAGTAGGTGATGATGTGTTTTTGAAAATAGTCTCGAGCTAGCCGGGCCTCCCATAAGCCTGAGGCGCAGCAGCCATCGAGGTCATCGCGGAAAAACGGGAAAGACTTCCAACAAGAAAATCCCTTGAGCGCTAATACCAGATGGCAGCCCGCGGCCTCTTTGACAGCGCGTAAAATTTCGGTGTTTCGTTTGAGCGCGGCAGTGGAAATGACAAACATGGGATCTGCCGAGAATAAGAGGCGAAAGGAGCCCGGAATCGAGTAGTTTCTTGATTCTTTGGGTCGTTGGCTGCGGCATGTAAAATGCTGTTGCCTTCGCAAGAGCCGCTTCTTAGCCTTCGCGCTTGCCTACCCACTGATCTCGAATGAAACGTGTAAATCTCCTTTTCTCCACCGCCGCAGCGCTCTTCAGCGTGCTTAGTCTCCCCGCTTGTAAGTCTGGCGGAGGGGACACTATCAAGGTCGGGGAATTCGCCTCGCTCACCGGGAAAGAAGCCACCTTCGGAACCTCTTCGCATGAGGGAACCGAACTGGCCATCGAGGAAATCAACAAGGCAGGTGGCGTGTTGGGAAAAAAATTGGAGCTTCTGACAGAAGACAACCAATCCAAGGCCGGCGAGCCCGCCAATATCGTCAACAAACTCATTTCTCGTGACGGCGTGGTCGCGGTGCTCGGTGAGGTTGCTTCCAGCCGCTCACTCGAAGCCGCACCCATCGCCCAAGCCGCCAAGATCCCGCTCATTTCCCCCGCATCCACGAATCCGAAGGTGACCGAAGTGGGTGACTACATTTTCCGGGTTTGCTTCATCGATCCCTTCCAAGGCACCGTCATGGCGAATTTCGCCTCGAAAACCCTGAAAGCCCAAAAAGTCGCCGTCCTCACCGATGCCAAGAGCGACTACTCCAAAGGGCTGGCGAAATACTTCAAAGAGCAGTTCGCCAAAAACGGCGGCACGGTCGTTTCCGAACTCTCTTACAATGGCGGTGATAAAGATTTTAAAGCCCAGCTCAACACCATCAAAGGCTCTGCCCCCGATGCGGTCTTCATCCCTGGCTATTATAACGACGTCGCACTCATCGCCATCCAAGCGAAAGAAGGCGGCATGAAAATCCCACTCTTCGGTGGTGACGGATGGGAATCGGAAAACCTCCTGCAAGTCGGCAAGGATGCTGTGGAAGGCCACTATTTTTCCACCCACTGTTCCCCTGAAGATGTCTCGCCGAAAATGACTGCCTTCGTCAGCGCCTACAAAGCCAAGTATAAAAAAACTCCGGATGCCATGGCCGCTCTCGGCTACGATTCCGCCTACGTGCTCGCAGAAGCCATCACGCGCGCGGGCACCACCGAGGGGCCGAAGCTGCGAGACGCCATCGCAGCCACCAAGGACTTCGTAGGAGTGACCGGAAAATTCTCGCTCGATGAAAAACGCGATGCGATCAAGTCCGCCGCCATTCTCCAGATCAGGGATGGTAAGTTCAAGTTCCTCGAAACCATTGCACCTTGAGTCTCGCGCAGCGAATGATTTCTAACGACCTCCCGTGAACGAGATTTCCCAACAGCTCGTCAACGGACTCGCCCTCGGTGCGGTCTATGCCCTGATCGCCATCGGCTACACGATGGTCTACGGCGTTCTCCGTTTCATCAATTTCGCCCACGGTGATGTGTTCATGCTCGGCTCCTTCACCGGGTTTTTTCTCGCACCGCAGATTGCGAAATGGTTCCCACTGCCGGGCTGGGGTGGCTGGGTCGCCGTGATGGCGACGACCATGGTGATTTGCGCGATCATCGGCATCGTGATCGAACTGCTCGCTTATCGGCCCTTGCGGAATCGTCCCCGGCTCACCGTACTCATCACGGCAATCGGTGTCTCCTTACTCATTCAATACACCTGCCAGCATAAAGCCTTTTTTGGAGCCTCCCAGCGAGCGTTTCCGCAACTCCTGCCCACAGGAAATTTCTCAATCGGCGGACTATCGTTCAATACCACGCAAATCGTCGTCCTCGGGGTGACGGTGGTTTTGTTAGTCGCACTGACCTTCATCGTGAAAAAGACCCGGATCGGAATGGCCATGCGCGCCGTTTCCCATAACTCGGCCGCTGCATCGCTCATGGGAATCAGCAACTCGTTCATCATTTCCTTCACCTTCGGACTCGGCTCCGCACTGGCCGGCGCGGGCGGCATCCTCTACGGCATGACTTACACCGGCATCGAGCCGCTGATGGGGGTGAATGTCGGGCTGAAAGCCTTCGTCGCCGCTGTGCTCGGTGGGATCGGAAATCTCCCCGGCGCAGCGCTCGGCGGATTGGTGCTCGGCGTGGTGGAAACCTTCGCTGGCGGGATGTCCGGAGTCTCGACTTACCGCGACGGCATCGCGTTCGCCATCCTCATCATCATCTTGATTTTCAAACCCACCGGCCTGCTCGGTTCCAAACAGATCGAGAAAGTCTAACCATGCCCCGAGTTTTTAAAGACCCACGCTTCCAACTCATCGCCGCGATTCTTCTCGCGGTGTTAGTCGGGCTGGGTTCCAATCAGATGAATTCATACTACCGGGATGTCACGATTGATATCGGCATTGCGATTATCTTAGCAGTGAGCTTGAATTTGATCAACGGCCACACCGGTCAGTTCAGTCTTGGCCACGCGGGCTTCATGTCTGTGGGAGCCTATGTCGCGGCCATGACCACGCTCGCCTTGCAGCGCAGCTTCGGGGCGGAATCCTTGCCTTGGTTATTTCTTCCCGCCTTGATCTTGGGCGGGCTGGTGGCAGCATTCACCGGTTGGTTAGTCGGGATGCCATCCTTGCGCCTAAGAGGAGACTATCTAGCAATCGTGACGCTCGGTTTCGGCGAGATTATCCGGGTGGTTTTTCAGAACGTCGAAGCTGCGGGCGGGGCAAGCGGACTTAGCGGCATCCCCAAACTCAGTGGACTCGCATGGACCTTTGGCCTAGCAGCCGTCACGGTCTACGTGGTCGGCTGCTTGGTGAAATCGACCTATGGTCGAGGCTTCATCGCAGTGCATGATGACGAAGTCGCCGCCAGTTCCATGGGCTTGAATCCTACCCGCTACAAGGTCACCGCCTTTGTCATCGGTGCGTTTTTCGCAGGCATTGCCGGGGGGCTTTACTCGCACCACAAGACGTTCATTAGCCCGCAAGGATTTGATTTCATGAAAAGTTTCGAGGTCGTTGTCATGGTCATCCTCGGCGGTATGGGCCGGACGGCAGGCGTCATTGTGGCAGCGGTCGTGCTGACACTCCTCAGCGAGCAACTCCGCAGTGCGGCCGAACTCCGGATGATTCTTTATGCATTGCTCATCATCGTTCTGATGATCACTCGCCCGCAGGGCCTCTTCAATTTCGAGCGGAAAAAGAAACCTCTTCCCGCGAAATCTGCGCCCTAAACCGTCATGAGCGCTTCCTTGCTAGAACTGGAAAACATCACCATCCGCTTCGGCGGCTTGACTGCGGTGAGCGAGGTGAACTTGCGCGTGGGCGAGGGCGAGTTAGTCGGATTGATCGGTCCGAATGGTGCGGGCAAGACCACCGTATTCAACATGATCACCGGAGTCTATCAGCCGACGGAAGGGAAGATCACTTTCGCCGGAAATCCCACCGCCAAGCAACTCCCTCATACTCTCACCAAGCGTGGGATGGCGCGGACCTTTCAGAACATCCGGCTCTTCGGCTCGATGAGTGTTTTCGATAACGTCCGTGCCGCTACTCAACTTCATCGTGCCCACGGCATCCGCCACGCGCTGTGGCGCGGGCGCTCCCACCAGGATAGTGAGCGGGAGGTTGAAACCCGGGTGATGGATCTGCTCGAAGTGTTTTCACTACAAGACTTCCGCGACGAACCCGCGAAAAGCCTTCCTTACGGCGGACAACGCCGCTTGGAAATCGTCAGGGCGATGGCCACTCAGCCGAAGCTCCTACTGCTCGACGAACCTGCCGCCGGGATGAATCCTTCCGAAAAGGAGGATCTCATGCACCTTATTGAGTTCATCCGCAAGCGCTTCGGGATGGCCATCCTGCTCGTCGAGCACGACATGAAAGTAGTCATGGGCATCTGCGAACGCATCGCCGTGCTCGAATACGGCCGCAAGATCGCTGAGGGCAGCCCGAAGGAAATCCAAAGCCACCCGAAAGTCATTGAGGCTTACCTTGGGGTATCCGCGCCATCATGTTAACGATTGAAAATCTTCACGTCTCCTACGGCGCGATCAAAGCCCTTCACGGCGTCAGCCTGAAAGTGCCGCAGGGAAGCATCGTCACGCTCATCGGCGCGAATGGTGCGGGTAAATCCACCACGCTGCGAAGCGTTTCTGGACTGGTGAAATCCAGCTCAGGCTCGATCCGGTATGACGGCCAGGAAATTTCAAAGCTCCCCGCCCACCAAATTGTCGGGCGCGGACTCTGTCATGTGCCGGAAGGGCGGATGATTTTTTCCAATCTCACGGTGATCGAAAATCTCAAAATGGGAGCGTATCTCCAACGGGATAGGAAGTGGATCGCCGCACAGACGGAATACGTTTTTAGCCTGTTTCCGCGGTTGAAAGAGCGCGAAAATCAAGCGTCGGGCACGCTTTCCGGTGGCGAGCAGCAAATGTTAGCCATCGGCAGAGCGCTCTTAAGTCGGCCTCAATTTTTGATGCTCGATGAACCGTCACTGGGAATCGCACCCTTGTTAGTGAAAACCATTTTCGAGCGGGTCGTTGAGATCAACCGCGAGCAGGGATTGACGATTCTTCTCGTCGAACAGAATGCAAATCTCGCCTTGGATGTCTCCACTTACGCCTACGTCTTGGAAACCGGCAAAATCCTTATCGAAGGCCCATCTGCGACGGTCAAGGCGGACCCGCAGGTTCAAGCGGCCTACCTTGGAGCTTAGGAGCGGAGAGATCGGGGTCTTCATGCCAGGGGATTTTGGCATTTGCCGCGCCCTGAAGATTTGCGATGACTTGAGCTCCTAACAATATAATCAGAGCCACAGCTTCCATGGTAAGAAGAACAATAATGATGGTAGCCATGGATCCATAGAGGATGTTTACCATCGAGACTTGAGTGTAGTAAGCGACTAGCAGGTGACGGACGATTTCCCAAAGAATCGTTGCGGTCAGCCCCCCGGCGAGGGCGAGACGGAAAGAAATTTTCGCCACCGGCATCAGCTTGTAGAAAAGCGTAAATAGCAGAACAAGGCTGAGGACTCCCGTGGCATAGATCACGTGGTTGATGTGCTCGTGGAGTGAGATCCTCATGCCGAAGATGACTTGTTTTTTTATCTCCAAAGCATCAATGAGGGCATTCACCGTCGTGACCGCGATCAAGCCGCCAGCGACGATGAGGATAAACAAGTATGGCATCAACGCGGAGATCCAGAACTTACGTTTGAGGGTGGGCAGTGGACGGTGAAAGATGATAGCGATGGCATCCTCCATGACACGGAAGGCAAGTGAGCTAAAGACCAGAAGTGACCCAAGTCCTAACCAACCAATGAGCCGTCGACTATCGAGGAACCCAACGAGAAATTCTGTCAAAATCGGTGCGAACCCCGGGGCGATGAGTGATACCTCGGCAGTAATCGTCTCCATCAACAGGCTCTGATCGAAGAATTGTGAGAAAAGAACCATGAGCACGGCTGATAGAGGAATCAGCGAAAGCATCATATTGTAAGCGACGGCGGCAGTGAGCAGCAGCCCATGATTACGCAGAAAAAAGTCGCGCAGCACGTAGCTGGCGAACCGAATGATTGTCGGCAGTCGTTTTTCCATCGGGTGTGAGAGTGGACGGAGAAGAAGATTCCTGCAAATGCCAATTCCTGCGTGGACGTGTGAATTCGCCCCTGATTCGCGGCGGATTCGTCGAGGGGATTAAGCCCGATGTTGTCCATCCACTAGGTGGTCACCACAGTCCAGATTCAGAGGTATCGGGACTTGAGGTGAGCGAGGTAGTCGGTCGTGGAAGGCAGATCACCCGTCGCGCGGAGGATGAGTCCGGCGGGATCAAGTGTCGCTCCGTGGGTGTGTACTTCGTTTCGCAACCACGCCAGCAAAGGCGCGTAGTCGGCCTGCTCGATGGCGGCGGCGATGGGGGCTTGTTTGCTGGCGGCTGCGAATAGCTGGGCGGAATTGATATTGCCGAGGGTGTAAGTCGCGAAATAGCCGAACCCACCCATCGACCAATGGATGTCTTGCAGACAACCGTGATGGTCGTCCGGCGGTGCAAATCCAAACAACTCGCGGAATCCATCATTCCATGCGGCAGGCACGTCTGCCACGGCGAGACTGCCGTTCATCATCCGTCGTTCCAATTCGAAACGCAGCAGAATGTGCAGGTCGTAGGTGGCTTCATCTGCCTCGACTCGGATCGGTGAAAACTCAGCGCGCCACAGGTAGTTGAGAAAATTTTCGAGAGGGAATCCAACTAACTGAGGGAAATTATCCTGCGCCACGGGATACCATTTCTCCCAGAATGCACGTGAGCGACCGATATGATTTTCCCACAAGCGCGACTGGGATTCGTGGATGCCGAGTGAGACGGAGTTGCCGGAAGGGAGCCCGAAGTCGGCGGCGGGCAAGCCTTGTTCGTAGAGTCCGTGGCCTGCTTCATGCAGCACGCCGAAGAGGGAAGAGGTGAAGTCCGACTCCATGTAGCGCGTGGTCAATCGCACATCACGCGGCCCGAGTGTGGCGCAGAACGGATGGGTGGTGGTATCGATCCGGCCCGCTTGGAAATCGAAGCCGATCGCCTCGGCAATTTGTGAATTAAATCGTTGCTGAGCGGCGACCGGGTAGGGGCCTGCTGGCAGACTTGGTTGCCGAGATGCGGATTTTTCTACGGCTTGTGAGGCGATGTCCCGCAGGGTGGGACGCATGGTGTCGAATAAGCTGGCGACGGCTGCGGTGCTGGTGCCACGTTCGTAATCCTCTAGCAGGGCGTCGTAGGGTTCGTGTGCATAGCCCCAAAGATCGGCCTTTTCGCGGGCGATTCCGAGTAAGGTTTCAAGGTGGGGGGCGAAGCTGGAAAAATCCGAACGCTCGCGAGCGTCGGCCCAAGCATGCTTCGCGAGAGAACTGGCGACCGAGTCGCGGGCGACTAGCTCGACCGTGAGCTTGGTGGCGCGGTCAAACCCACGGCGGAGTTCTCTGAGGTTTGCGGAAAGTTTTGCATCGGTGCCAGGATTCGCGGCCTCGGCGGATTCCAGATCCTTCTGCCAGGCACTGGAGGTCGCAAGTTCATGAGCGCGGGAGGAAAGCCAAGCGAGTTGCTCGGCCCGGTGTTGGGCAGCGGCGGGTGGTAGATAAGTCTCCTGATCCCAGCCAATGACGGCGGCGGAGGAGTTGATGAGCGCTACTTCGCGGGCTTTTTGGAAAATTGACATGCGGGGGTTTTGTCGGGTTTTACCGCCGAGGCAAAGGGCGAAAATGCTGGCTGGAAAAATGGGGTGCGCGGGTTTCTTCACCGAGCTTGATTTGAAGCACACCCGCTTCAATCATAGGGTTCTAATCTTGAGAAAAATCATCCACATCGACATGGACTGTTTCTACGCGGCGATCGAGGAACGGGAAAATCCCGCCTTGCGCGGCAAGCCCGTGGGCGTGGGTGGCAGTGAGCGCCGTGGAGTGCTCACCACGGCGAATTACGAAGCACGGAAATACGGTTGCCGCTCGGCGATGCCGGTTTTTAAAGCGCTGGCGCTGTGTCCTCACCTCACGCTGGTTCCCGTCCAGTTCGAGCTTTACCGCGCCGTGAGTTCCCGCATCCGTGCGATTTTCGGGCGCTTCACTGAGCTGATCGAGCCGCTCTCGCTGGACGAGGCTTACTTGGATGTCTCTCATTTGCAAACCAGCGGTGCTGCCATCGCCCGCGAAATCCGTGCGCAGATTTTCGAAGAGACCGGCCTGACCGCTTCCGCCGGCATTTCGTCGAACAAGCTGATCGCAAAGATCGCCTCCGATTGGCATAAGCCCAACGGGCAGAAGCAGGTCACAGAAGAGGAAATCCCTGCCTTCATGGCCGGGCTGCCAGTGGGGCGGATCTGGGGTGTCGGTAAGAAAATGCGGGAGAAACTCACTGCGCTGGGCATCGAAACTTGTGCAGACCTCCAAAAGCTCGACCAGATCAAGCTCTCCCAGCGATTTGGGAAATGGGGCATCGAACTCTGGTACCTCAGCCGGGGAATTGATGATCGCCCAGTCACACCTGACCGCACGCGCAAGTCCGTGAGCAGCGAGAATACCTTTTCCGAGAACATCCATGTTTTCGCGGAGCTGATGGCACCGATGCGAACCATGCTCGATGGCCTCGCCGAAGATCTTGCCCATTCCCATGCCGACCGCGTCGTCCGCTCGCTGGTGGTGAAAATGAAGTTTGCCGATTTTCACCGCACGACTGCCGAACGTGCCGGGCATCTCGTCGATCCAGCCATTTTCGAAGAGCTTCTCAAGGAAGCATGGAAACGTGGTAACAACCGCGCGGTGCGGCTGCTAGGGGTTGGCGTCCGTTTCGAAGATCCGCAGGAATCGCAGCAAATGGAGTTCTTTCCGTAGCCGCGGGCTTGCATCGCTTGGATCGTGGGGAAAGATTGACTCATGACGAATTGGGAAGATCGATATCTAGCGGGTGATATGCCTTGGGAGAAAGGGCAGGCGTCTCCGCCATTGTTAGAATTGCTCGGCAAGTCGGTGGATTGGGGGAATGGGCCGCTGCTGGTGCCCGGCTGCGGATACGGCCATGATGTCCGGGCCTTAGTTCTACTTAGTTAAATTTGAACATGGCAAGGTTTCTGCTTAACTTATTTATCGGGAACGATATAGAAAACAGAAACCAATCAACCAAGGCGCGGCCTCAGAACCTCGCCCAATAAAAAATGACACCACTCCGCTACGCAGAATAGCA